>JADHNX010000198.1 GCA_016779365.1 Planctomycetaceae bacterium | reverse complement strand
GTTCCGACAGAAATTCATCGACGGAATGCTCGGCAACGGATACGACCTCGACTTCGCCGAGCGAGTCTTCAAGCAGATTCAGGGGTTCGGCGAGTACGGTTTTCCCGAGTCACACTCCGCCAGCTTTGCCTTGCTGGCCTACGCCAGTGCGTGGCTCAAGTGTTACCACCCGGCTGCATTCGTTGCAGCGTTGCTCAACAGTCAGCCGATGGGCTTCTACGCTCCCGCTCAACTGGTGACCGATGCCCGTAAGCACGGAGTCGAAGTTCGCCCGGTCGACGTGAGCTTCAGTCAGTGGAACTGCACCTTGGAACCGGGACCGGTACAGAAGCCAGCGTTACGGCTCGGCTTCCGAATGATCAGTGGCCTGTCGCAGACCGTGGCGGAAAACATCGCCCGTATCCGCGACCTGCGTGCTTATGAATCGTTCGATGACTTCCGCACGCGAACACGACTGGAATCGGCTGCCCTGTCGCGTTTGTCCCGCGCCGATGCCTTCCGCTCGCTGAAGCTATCTGCCCGTCCGGCTCTTTGGGAATCGCTTCCGGATCAGCAAACGCAACCACTGTTCGACAACCAGCAATCGGACGACGTTCCTGGCAATCTGCCACGAATGTCTGAAGTCGCTCAGATTCTGGCTGATTACCGGGCGACCGGCCTGTCACTGAAAGGGCATCCGCTGGAAACATTCCGTCCCGGATTCACGAAACTCGGCTTCACCTGTGCCGCCGATTTGAAGAAACGCTCTCCCGACCGTCGCGTCTACGTGGCTGGCATCGTTCTGGTCCGCCAGCATCCCGGCTCGGCACGAGGCATCACCTTCGCCACGATCGAAGATGAAACCGGCACCGCCAACCTGGTCATCCACCCCGACGTCTGGAACCGCTTCCGTACGGTCGCCAGAACCGCGTCTGCGTTGACCGCCCGAGGCATCCTGCAAAACGAAGCCGGAGTCATTCACATTGTCGTCGATCACCTGGACGACGTGTCGGCAATCATCTCCGGTGGTCGCTATCAGTCTCGTGATTTTCAGTAAGTGTTATCCTGTTTTACATTTCAGTCGTCGGACATCTGCTGCAAGATCTACGTCCGACAACTGGCTTAGATCGGGCCTTTCCGGCTGCTGAGGCTTGCCATCACAATGCACCGTACTTGTCGCTGGCTGACCGGAAAACAGACTTGTCTCTCACAAGGATTCGACATGCTGGCACATGCTTGCAATCGCCAGCAGAATCTTCGCTGAAGTCCGGTGGTCGCCGCGACGCCTGGCTGACTCGAACCCGGCCACAAATGTCGCAGCGAGCCTGCGGCAGCCCATGTTGAAATTCTGAACATGCGCCACAATGGCCTGGGCCATTCCAATATTCAGCCTTACAGTTAGCGGATCTCCCGAGATGCCAGACCAGGCATAGCAGAGAGCGCCAGGCTGACCGTCGGAATCTCGATCACGCACGGTAAACGGGCCGCCTTTGTGTTCGCCTGGTCAAGCCAAGAGCGTTTCTCAGATCGATACTAATCGGCCACGTCAGTTCGCAGGTTCGGTCGGCATGGCTGGTTTGAGGTCGGGATTCCACGCTCGATTGGCAACCGCGATTGTGGACATGAGACCGCTCAGGAGAACGGTCGTCGCGCCGGTACTGATGGCCATTTCCAGCAGCGTATAGCCGTGACGAGTCGCCCGTCGGCTTGAATGCCGAGATGGGCGAACGATGGGCCTGGACGTTGCTGTATTCATTGAACCGTCGCCCTTCCGGTTGCGGCGTCGACGGCGACATTCGTCGTGTCGCTGCCCGAGGTAAGAACGATCGAGCAAGAATTGTTCCAGCGCCCGTACGCGTTGAACGTCACCATCTGCGAAGCTGCAAAGTCGGCAGAAACCAGATCAGCATCGCGCCGGAACTGGTCAGGCCGAACCAGGATGATCTGGCGAATCAACGCCCGTCACCGAGCACGAATTCCCTGAAACATCAAAGGTGACCGTGGTACTCTGGCTTGTCTGAGCCGCAGCCGAGGCTGCGTATTTCAAGTCCGCCACTTCTCGTCGGGCAGTTGATTCGGCGGTGTAGGAAGTCAGTAGAACCACAAACTTCGGTGAGGCCGTCGCAGCGACAACATCCATGATGAGCACGGTGATTGTCAGATCGATCAACGCCAGGTCTTTGCGTAAATGTGACAGTCGACGATCAGCTAAATTCAACCTCACAGCAGAAAACGATCGACCGTTGTCGCATCGGGCAACAGTCAATCGTTCAGGTTGTGAACTGCTTCGCGTCATTGTGATACCTGGTGCCTGCCCGTCGAACTCTCGGTAAGTAGCGTCTTGACGCACCAATGCGACAGGTCGCGACGTGGTGTTTCAAGACGACCCCTGCTCCTGGCAAGTTGCCGTCGGCTTACACGTAGCTGGAAGTGGAAGAACGAACGCCCGCGTCTACGTCGTCGATACTGACCTGATGCTCATGGTGCAGGATGTAATCGACAGATCCTTCCGAGTAGGCTGCACATCCGACACATTCGGGAGATGTCGAGGTAGTCTCGTCCAGAATGATCTTGAAGGCTCGATTCCGCCCAGCCGCCTTTGATTGATAGAGACAGGCATCCGCGTAGGAGAACAATTCATCCGTCGTCAGTTCCTCAAACCCTGATCGAACAACTGCAGCACCGATCGACAATGTCAGTTCGCGTCGCGGCAGGCTGGCAGGGACCGTGATGTTACGGACTGACTCCTGAATTCTGCGGAGCGGGCGATCGACTGTTTCGGATTTGCAGTTGAAGCAGAGCGCTGCGAATTCATCACCGCCGATTCGTGCAACGACGTCGTAACTTCGCAGAGAATTCTTTACGCTCTGGCCAACGGCCGCCAGAACCTCGTCACCCGCCATATGCCCGCATAGATCGTTGACCTGTTTGAAATAATCGACGTCGAACAGGAAGAGGGCCAGCGGATCTTTGCTGCGGGTTGAGCGGTCCCATTCTTCTATCAGACGCCGCATGAACATCGTTCGGTTGGCAAGTTGAGTCACATCGTCCGTCGCGGCTTCGCGGAGCGCAGGCTCCAGTCGATCCCAGCTCATCAGGATGTCGTCGCGAGTCATGACTCCTACAATTCGCCCCTGTTCGACAATCGGGATGCAGGAGATGTCTCCGTCCGCCACGACTTCGATCGGGCAGGGTGAAGTCCGAGTTGCGGTCGGCGGCGCCAGCCTCGTCGTCATCAGATCTTCGACAGGGCGAGTCTGCCACGTGTCGGTGGCATCAACGCTGGCCATGTCGGTGTACTGGTTCAGCTGGTCTCGCGAGATGATCCCGATGATCTCCTTGTGTCCGTCCTGAACGATGGCATATCGAAATTCACTTTGTTCCATCATCAGTGCCAGATCAAGGACTGAGGTACCGGCCTTGATAACCGCAGCAGCTCGCGATGGTGTTGACGATACCGTCAGACGGCCCTCGAAATAGCGAGGATGGAATGACATAACAGTCTCATTTGGGATAGAGGCAAACTTCAGCAGGGCGTCAATCATTGGGACATTCATCCCTGATGCATATAGCTTTTGCCTCCCGGCTCGGGTCAGGAAAGAGCGGCAAGGAAGATGATCTCTCCGAGGAGGGATTCACTTGTCGGTTGCCAACGGAACAATCGATTCGACAAGAGCGTCCGACACTTTGTGACAGGGCACCACAGCCTGCACTTTGTCAAAGTTGGACAAGATCTCGTCGATGATCTTTAGAGCCCGTCGTGACCCTGATCCGTCCTTCAGGACAGCCCGAGCTTAATCAACGGGCATGAGGTATCGATACGGGCGGTCGCTGATCATGGCATCAAACGAGTCGGCCACGGCCTGGGTCGGCGCGTCGAGTGGAATCTCCATTTCGGCGAGTCCGTGCGTATACCCCGATCCGTAAAAGTTTTCATGATGATGTATAAATCCGTCCCGAACGTAACTCAGCGATTCAACCGGCAGCAGAGTTTCGTGACCAATGGCCGGATGCTGCTTGATCATGTCGAACTCTTCATCAGTCAGCCTGCTTGGTTTGTTCAAGACGTAGTCGGGAATTCCGATCTCGCAGACGTCATGGAGGATGCCGGTCAGGTGTAGCTTCTAGAGCTGCTCCTGTAGAACGCCGGTTAGAAAACGTAGCGTCGGGCGGACAGTTTCCGCGGTGTCCGGGGCTCGCACGCCGCAGCACCTTCGAAAAGTACCTCAACAGCCGACCGGTTCTCTTTCTCGCACAAAGTCTGTCCTGTGCGGGTTGTCCGAAAAGCTTTCGCCCGAGAGTTCGCAGACTCGCGAACCACTGCGTCCGGTTCGAGAGGCTCGGTCAGCAGACCGCTCGACGGATCGGCAATCGTTTCATCCTTTCGAGAGAATTCGGCACTCGTTGACTCCCGAAAAGAAGGCGGTTGAGCCTCAGTCCTTGCGCGATGAACGACGACAACGGCCAGCACCGGTGACCGGCCAGCAAGCGTCTGAGATTCCCGTGTTCGATCA
Organism: Planctomycetaceae bacterium; assembly: GCA_016779365.1. Lineage (GTDB taxonomy): Bacteria > Planctomycetota > Planctomycetia > Planctomycetales > Planctomycetaceae > JABMPE01. The sequence continues at coordinate 3,772 of JADHNX010000198.1, read as the reverse complement.
CTCGCTTCCACCAATCGATGACTCATTCGACGAACAGACCAACCAGCAGATTGTCGACGTCGAAGGTCCGTCCTCGCCGGCCTGGTTTTCTGACACTTCAGTCGAACATCGCGAAGCCGCAGGAAGAATCAAGGTTGGGAGTCTCGGAGACCGCAGCGAGTCGACAGCCGGACGAGTGATCGTTGGCAACCTGCCGGTACAGCGAAGTCAGCCAGCAGGTAGAGCCACGATTGGTCAAACTGGCGAGCCTTCCCAGCCGACTGGCCGAGTCCTGATTCAGCGACTCAGCGGCGACGATACCGAGCCACGCGGCGGACGGAGGCAGATTCGAATTACCATCAACGATGCTGCGGGAGCGTTGGCCGTTGGCGGCTCGGGAAACAGGAATTCGTTGAGCATTCCTGAAGCATCACTCAGCGAAGTGCTGGGGCTCGTGGTGGAACAGCACGGTTTGAATATCGTGACGGCGTCATCGGTGACCGGACCAATTTCAGTCAGTCTGGTAGAAGTTGAGCTGGAAGATGTTCTTGACGCCATTCTCACCGTGAACGGTTACACGTGGGTCCGGCAAAAGAACATTACCCTTGTTTCCAAGCTCGACCAGCAGTCACCCGTTTCTCATATCGCGCAGGGGCGTCAGATGCGAGTCTTCTCGCTGATCTACGTCGCGGGAACCGATATCGACGCGGTTGTGAAAGGTCTGCTGTCGCCGGTCGGCCAGTCGTTTGTGACTACGCAAAGTGCTGAGGATAAGCGGAAAACTCAGGAGCAGATTGTGGTCGAAGATCTGCCGCAGTATCTCGAACGCGTTGAGTCTTACATTGCGCAGGCTGATCAGCCACCGCGACAGGTGCTGATCGAAGCTCACATTCTGCGAGTCGACCTGGCCGATAATCTGCGGCACGGCGTTGACCTTCAGGGAGTCGCGCGGCTCGCTGGAGCAAAGATCACACTCAGCTCGAAAGGGTTTGCCAACCCGGCAGCCAGTCCGGCGTTTCTGTTCGGTGTCGACGGAACCGATCTCGACACGCTAATCGAAGCTCTGCAAACCACGACAGATGCCAAGACACTCGCCTCGCCGAAGGTTCTCGCCGTGAATGGTCAGGAAGCTCGGATCCAGGTAGGCGAACGACTCGGGTATCTGGTCACCACGACCACGCAGACCAGCACGCTGCAGAGTGTCACCTTCCTCGATACTGGAATCGTCCTGACGGTGAAGTCGATCATTGGCGAGAGCGGTCAGATTCTGATGAACATCGTTCCGAAGATTTCCTCAGGACGAGTGAACCCGCATCCAAAGTACCGTCAGGCGAAAATCTCGTTCACGATGCGAACCTTCTCGACTCCGGTCAGCTTCTCCTTGAAGCCGTGATGTTCGAAGAAAAGTTCGTCGCTGTGCAGGCCCAGAGCGTGCAGAATCGTGGCGTGCCAGTCGTTCACGCTGACTCGATTCTCGACGGCCTTCCAGCCGATTTCGTCGGTGCTTCCGTAGACGGTCCCGCCTTTGATGCCGGCTCCTGCGAACCAGACTGAGAAGCCCGGAGGCCCGTGATCGCGTCCCGCCTTTTTGAGGTCGCTGCCCTCACGCATCTGTGCGACGGGCAATCTTCCGAATTCTCCACCCCAGACAACCAGTACGTCTTCCATCAGTCCTCGCTGTTTCAGATCGGCGAGCAGACCGGCGATGGGCAGATCGGTCTTTCCGCAGATACTGGGCAGTGACGTGCCGATGCTGCTGTGGTTGTCCCATTGCTGCCCGACTGTAAACAGTTGGACGAAGCGAACTCCTCGCTCAACAAGCCGCCTCGCGAGTAAACACTGGCGACCGTAGGCGTCCGTTTGTTTCTCACCGATGCCGTAAGCTTCCAGTGTCTGAGACGTCTCCTGCGTGATGTCGAGCGCGTCGCTGGCGGACAACTGCATTCTCGCCGCCAGTTCGTAACTGGCGATTCTTGCGTCAAGCTGCAACTCACCCGGACGTTTAGCTTTGTGCATGCGATCAAGTCGTCCAAGCAGGTCGCGGCTGAGTTGCTCGACGGCTGACGGCTCGTCGGTTTCAGGTTTCAGATTCAGGATCGGCGTTCCCTGAGACCGCATCCGAGTTCCCTGGTAAAGCGGCGGCAGGTATCCCGACTGCCAGTTCTGGCCAGAGTTCGTCGGCAGTCGCCCCTCGGGAGAGTCCAGCACGACGTAGGCCGGCAGGTTCTGATTCTCGCTTCCGAGTCCGTAGCTGACCCATGAACCCAGCGATGGCAGACCGGGCATCAGCTTACCCGACTGAATTTTGAACAAAGCCGGCTCATGATTCTGGTGCGTGTTGAACATCGATCGAACGACCGCGATATCGTCGACATGCTTTGCCAGATGAGGCAGCAGTTCCGAAACGTACGTGCCCGCCTGGCCGTGCTGCTTGAACTTGAACGGGCTGCGCATCAGACCGCCGGCGGCGTCAGGCGACGACAGGTCTTTCGCAATGTCCTTCAGAATTGACTTGCCATGATTTCGATCCAGTTCCGGCTTTGGATCGAACAGGTCGACCTGGGAAGGTCCTCCCTGCATGAAGAGCTGGATAACGGCCTTCGCTCGCGGTTGGAAGTGAGTTCGCTTTGGCGTCAGATCGAAGGCCCGCCGAACCGTCTGATGCTGCGTTTCGGCGGCGACGGCGCGATGGCTGTAAAATTCCTGCGAGAACAAAGACGCCAGCGCGGCTCCCTGAAGCCCGTTGGCGACACTGCCCATGAAGGTTCGACGATTTGCTTTCGACATGATTAACTTTCAGCCTGTTCGACTGACGATTGGATTGGAACCGAATCCCCGAGTCGTAAAAGTCAGCCACCGAGAAAACCTAAGAAATCTTTTAGTGCTGCCTCGGTGAATTCTGTGTTCTCTGTGGTCTGAATATCAGTCAGGTTTCATCTGAGATATCGCTAATCAACAAAAAGAAACTCCGCCGAATTCATGATGATATGACAGAAGTTGGCGAGCGCCTGTGTTTCCGCTGACGGCGATTCTTTCTCGTTGGTCAGCTTCGAAGCGGACTCCGCTCTGCGAGCTTCCCACTCAACTGTCAGTTGGCTCAACGCTTCCAGAGCCAGTTGCGTTTCCTCAGATGTCGGCTTTCGGCTGAGCGCATCCTGGTAAACGTGCTCCACCTGCCGATATCGGTCGTCGCCAGCCTTCCTCTCAATTCGTTGAGCGAACTTAACTGTCAGGTCTCGGACCATGCCATTGTTCAGAAGGTGGAGAGCCTGAGAAGCGACGGTCGAATCCGGTCGCTCGACACAGTTCGGATTCATCTGAGGGAGGTCGAACGTTTCGAGAATAGACGGCAGCGTACTGCGCCGTTGCTGAACGTAGACTGTTCTCCTCCAGCCCGCGTCTGACCGTTTGGCGGTGACAAGACCGTCCGCTCGGATCGTGACAGCATCGGGTTCTCCCAGAGAAGTTATGTCGAGCTGGCCGGAGGCTGCGAGCAGGCTGTCTCGGAGCGGCTCGGCTTCCAGACGTCGAAGCGGCATGCGTGACAGCCAGCGGTTGTCCGAATCTCGCTCCTCGCTTTCCAGCCGCAGCGTCGATGATTGTCGCCACGTCCTGCTGAGCATGATCTGCCGATGCAGACACTTGAAACTCCACCCGTTCTCGACGAACGAAACCGCCAGCCAGTCGAGCAATTCCGGGTGCGTCGGCGCGACGCCGGTTTGGCCGAAGTTGCCGAGTGACTCGACGATGCCTCGACCGAAATGATGAAACCAGATTCGGTTGACGATGACTC
>JADHNX010000197.1 GCA_016779365.1 Planctomycetaceae bacterium | reverse complement strand
GTCTGCCGTTTGTTGACGTCTGTTTCGGACGAAAACGGTATAGGGGATCCCGATCGTGGCCTCGCTGGATCGCATGATGTCGTGCGTGTCGACAGTCACGATTTTCGCGTCCGCATACAGCCATGAAGTTCGTAACGGGCCGGCGAATGTGTCTCCCAGATCCGCATCCGGCCACACTTCAAATTTCTGAGTTCCCGAATCCGTCGCGTCAGAGATTCTGAACGCCTGGCCGTTGTGGGTTTCTGATTTGACGGCGCTGGGGGGCGTCCTTTGAGGGGATGTCGCGCGGCCTTCGATATTGAAGAGCCACTTGCGGTTTTCATAGATGTCGTAGGCTCTGGCGCGGAAGTAACCTGGCTCGACGGACGAGACGACTCGCAACGCTGTTTGCTGCGAGTTGCTGTCTTTTTTCAGCGACACTGAACTGAGCGATGACGACTCAGAGAATCCAACACTGGCAGGCTCGGTTTGCTGCTGAAGGAATCGGTTAACGAAGTGCTCGACCTCGCGTTCGTACTTGTGCATCGACTCGGCCAGGAACCAGCCGAGACTTCCCACAATGACCAGAACCAGCACCGTGGCGATGGGGCGTCCTCGATGGCGAGCGGGCAGGACTTTGATGAACCGTCTCGACGCATCACAGAAGAGAACTGACAGAACGGAGAATCCCACGCACAAAGTGAGTATGAAACTGCGTTCGCCGGTTTCTCGAAACACCATCGTCGCGCAGACAAGGGCGATGACTCCGATGCCCGGAAAGCTGAAAGGCAACCGATCGTCGCGGCGTTTCAGAAAGAACTGAACGCATTGCATGGAGAGGACGTATTGAGCCAGTGTAAACCCCATCGACTGGCTCGGGATCAATTCGTCGTATCGAGGATTGCTCGGAGTGACCATGTACTTGATCACGAAAATGACGGCGACGAGTGCGATGATGTCGTAGGTTTGTTGTCGGTCCATGTTGAAGCGACGTCGCGAAAGTGTTCCGTACATCGCGACGCAGACGACCATCGCCGGGAAGAGGGTCGTGTTCGAAAGCCGGGCGACAGCGAAGGCTTCCAGCGAAATGAGCAAGAACGCCAGCCATCGTTGCGTGGGAATTCGGCAGGCAGCGTCAAACAGGGCTCGACCCGAAGTCAATCGGCTGCTTTGCTGCCGTGTCCGTTGTTGTTTGGCTCGATCATTCACAGCGATTCGACGCCTCCGTGTTGAATCTGTTGAGGCGTCAACAGAATGACTTCATCCAGATCGTCTGGCAGCGGCTTCGAAACAGCAGCTTCGCGAACGATGATCAGCTTCAACTGGCAGCCAGCTTCGATGATGGTCCGAGCCAGCTCTTCGCGAGAATTATCCCAGTCGAGAAGCACGCAGATGGCTGTCGTGATTGAAGTCAGCTCGTCGGCCACGGCGGGTGTGACTTTTTCGAACGGATCTTTTTCGCACGACGCGACTGAGGCCAGAATCTCAAGGACGTTGTCAAAGTGTGCAAGCTGTCGCCCGGCGCGGAAGACGTAGAGTTCTGGTCCGGCGGCGAAAATGTCGATCAAATGTTCGGTTGCGGAAAGTGAATCAGCGATCGATGCCGACAGGCTGATCGCGGATTCAAGTTCCGGAAAACCATCGCGAGGCATGCGCCGTTTCGGAATCCACGTGTCCAGAATCAGCGCGATGCGGCAGTAGTATTCTTCCTGGAACTCACGAACCACCGGTCGAGCGAGTCTGGCCCAGCTGCGGAAATCGAGATGTCGAACGGGCTCGCCCGGCACGTAGTCGCGGTTGCCGATGTATTCGGGAGACTCGCCCACGTTCGAGCTGAGTGCGACTCCACCGGGTTGATAACGCAATCCGACAGGCACATCGATTGACTGCAGCACGTGAAACTGCGGTAACACGATTAAGGGTTTGAGAGGAAACTGCGTCGATCCGCTTCGCATCAGGTTAAAAGGAAACGTGCTGTGAGGTCTCAGGTAAGGAAGTTTGTAAACGCCTCGTCGCATGGGCCGAAGTTCGAGCGACAGTGTTCCCGATTGACCAGGAGCCAGTCGCGGGATCGCCGAAAACGCAGACTCAAACTGAATCGATTTCTGCAGACCAATGAACCAGAGCATCAGATCGTAGGCGGGACGCCATGACTGATTGGTCAGTTCGATTTCGGCCGTGATTAAATCTCCGGCGGTGACTCGGCCAGGCAAATCGCCTTTCACGTGCAACTTTGGTCGGTAGAGCAGGTTGGTCAGCCAGACAACAAGGTAGGCCGAAAACAGCGTGCAGAAGATCTGGTAGACCGGAATGGCGACCGTGGCCAGGCCGGCTGACGTAAACAACACGCTCCAGAACAGGAACCTGCCGGCTGGAGTCAGCTTGTAACGCCAAAGGTATCTTGCATACCGAACGGTGAACGGCACGTACTTCGGCCTGACGACTTTTCGCCGTCTCTGTCGTTTGGCTTTTTCAAAGGGCTGCGGGTTGTCGGTCATGGCGTGGCCCGATCCCTGTTGATGTTTCGTTCGCTTCGTACTGCCCCGCAGAGCTGATTTGCCTGGCCGCTCAGTCAGCCACATGTCTGTCTGCTGGAAGATACTCCGAAGTCGATCCTCATTGACCGGATTAGACCGGAACCCGCACGGACTTGAGCAGGTCGTCAATAATGTCGGCCCGGTTGACGCTGCTGTAACGACTTTTGGATGTCAGCACGATTCGATGAGGCAGCACGTAACGAGTCATCTTTTGAACATCATCCGGTGTCGCATGGTTTCGTCCGGCAAGAAAGGCGGCTGCCTGAGCCGCACGAAACATCATCAGTGAACCTCGCGGGCTGACTCCGAGTTTCAATCGTTCGTCCGCGCGTGATTGTGTGACAAGCTCGACGATGTACTGGCCGACGCTTCGATCGACGTGAACCTGCCGCACCGCCGCCTGCATGCTCACCACCTGTTCGCGAGTCAGCACCGGCTTCACGGAATCAATCGGGTGGGCAATCGCCTGATCGAACAGGATGTCGAGTTCGGTTTCGGCGTTCGGATATCCGAGATTCATGTAGACAAGGAAGCGGTCCAGTTGAGCTTCGGGCAACGGATACGTGCCGTGAAAGTCGATGGGGTTTTGGGTCGCCACGACGATGAACGGATTCGGCAACTGGTGGCAGACGCCTTCGATGGTTGCCTGCGATTCGCTCATCGCTTCGAGCAGTGCCGACTGAGTGCGCGGCGAAGCTCGATTGATTTCGTCAGCCAGCAAGACGTTGCAGAAGATCGGGCCTTTGCGAAACGAGAACGACCCATCAACCGGGTTGTAAATTGACGCTCCCAGAATGTCCGATGGCAAAAGGTCGGGCGTAAACTGAACTCGGTTAAAGGCGACATCCAGCGATTTTGCGAGAGCTTTAGCCAGCGTCGTTTTACCGACGCCGGGCACGTCGTCCATCAGGACTGAGCCGCCAGCAAGAATTGCCGTGATCAGAACTTCGACAGCCTCCTGCTTGCCACGAATGACGGCCGACAGGCACGCAGCCAGCTCCTGGAGTTTCTGCTGGCTCCCCTGGGGGGCGATTGACGACTGACCGGATGGTGGCTGGCTGACGGTTTCGCCGTTCAAGATTGGCTCCGACTTTGCTGTATTCACGCTTGTCATTGGTCGACCAGCGTGATGATCAAATTCGCGATTGACGACAGTGCGGACTGTAGCCAATGAAATCAGACCTGACCATACGGGCAGATTTCAGTCAACGAGCCCTCGACGTTCCGCGACACGTCAACGTTCTCAATACTGGCGGAAATATCGACGCGGATCTCGGATTGGCTGTCGGGCATTCCAGTAAGTCTTTGCTTCTCGATCAAAGCGAAGCTGAAGCGCATCTCGTCCGGTAAGTCTTGTCAGAATGCCGATCGGCCAGACGACTCCGTAGAAGACAACAGCCAGAACGACGTTTGAAACCACGAAGCCAATTGGAAAAACGGCGGCCATCCAGACGACGTAAACAATGCGAATGAAGGCAGGCGAGAGAACTCCGACGATTCCGACAACGGCTCCGCCGCCCGCGATCAGACAGGCCGTTTCGGCTGATGCACCTTTTCGCCAGGCCAAGCCCGCCACGACCGCAAAAAAAACAATCAGCAGCAGCGAGAAAACTTTCAGTTCTTTGCGGGAGGGATTCCAGTTGATATCGACGATGGCCATGTTGAAAACTTTCGAATCGATTCGATGGTCCAGTGATGCTGGAAGTTGTAATTCAGCTTCGATAGTAATTCGTAGGGGATGATGGTTTTCGTCGCCTGAAACAAGCTCCGCGCCGTTCCGGCAATTTTGAAAAGTTCTGATTCCGGGCTGTCGGAGCTGCGCAGAGCCTGTTCCCGCCGACTGTCTTGACAGCTGAAAAATCACAGATCATTCGCGACCTTTCTTCCATGGAATTTCAGCAGCCGGCTGCAAACGTTGTCAACTTCGCTGTCGATTTGCGACTCGCTGAGTTTGCCTGCTCGGGCGAGTTCTTCAGCCAGTTGCCTGAGCGTGCTGAGGTGAATCGTTGGGTGAAAGATCAGCATCAGTCGCCGTTCGACGAGGTCTTCGAGTTTCGAGCACCACTCATGCTCGATTGACCATCGTACAAACTGCCTCGGGAGATTCGTTCCTTCGATTGAGGTGTTGTCGGCGTCGGTGAAGACTTCGTCAAAACGGTTTCCGATCAGCGGCCAGACGGCGGCGACCTGTTCTGTCGTTAGCCTGTAATCTCTGGCTGCTTCGGCAAGCTGTTGTTCCGTCAGGAAGTGGCTGCACGCCGTGTCCGCTCCGGGAAGCAGGCGGCTGATCGTTTCCTTGGTTTGTGTATGCTGACTGAGTTGGCAGATTCGGCGAGTGACATCTTCAGCGAGAGATCGGCAGGTGGTGAGTTTGCCGCCGACTAAAGTCAGTATCGGGATGCTGCCGAATCGGGATTCTTCAAGCGAGTGCCCGCGAGGAATCGCAGCGGCAGGCCCGTCGAATTTCGGCAGCGGACGCACTCCGGCGTGGCGCATGCAGACGTCGTCCGCCGTCAGGCCGATGTTGGGAAAAATGTCCGACACCATTTGTAACAGATAGCCGACGTCGTTCGGCGTCGCGACTGCATTGCCGGGGTCATCTTCGAACCGTTCATCCGTGGTGCCGATCAGGACGCCGCCGGCGCAGGGCAGAATGAAGATCAGTCGACCGTCGCTGGCTTCGGCGTAGATTCCGTTTTCGTTCAACGCGTCGATCAGAGGCTGATGAGTTGTGAAGAGGTGGCTTCCCTTCGTGCCGGCGAACAGTTGTCTTTCCCGTACGCCCAGTGCTTCGAGCGTGCGGTCTCCCCATGCTCCTGTCGCGTTGATGATGATCGACGGCGTGATTGTTTTCGGCGGGGCAGTGTTGCCGGTCGGTCGGTCGTCATTGGTGGGGACAATCGAAATGTTCGTTGACGATTTCGAGGCAACAGCTCTGTGGTAAGGCAGGATTTCGAGCATCGTGCTGTTTGCGTCAGCGGCTCGGCGCGCGTCTTCGAGCATCGCCAGAACGAAACGTTCCGGAAATTCGATCTGGGCGTCCGAGTAGGAACACAACCAGCGAAAACACTGAGTCACCTGAGGTTTGTTGTGGCTGGTGCTCGCCTCTGAGGCTGAGGCGTCGTCAGTGACGGACTCGATTCGGTGCGTCGGCAAAGAATCAGAGCGGGCAAGGCAGTCGTACATCGACAGGCCGGTTTTGATGGCGAGCAACCCTCGTGGACCACGTCCGAACTTCAACAGTGTTTGTCCCAGTGGAGTCTGTGCAAGCCCGGAGAATCTCACGAAACCGGCCCATAGTCCTCCGAAGCGGCGTTCGACGGGAATGGTCAGACGCAGCGGCTTAACAAAGTGCGGAGCGACTTTCAGCAGACGCTCACGCTCAAGCAGAGACTCGCGGACGAGCGCGGTATCTCGATATTCAAGATAGCGGAGTCCGCCATGAATCAGTCGAGAAGATCGAGAAGTTGCTCCGCCAGCGACGTCTCCCGTGTCGACCATGCAAACCGGGATTCCGTTTATGGCCAGTTCGCGAGCAACGGCGGCTCCGTTGATTCCCGCCCCCAGAATCAGGACTGGTTTCACAGACACAGCCTCGGAGTTTTCGGACAATGGTCATCACGAGCCGAGCGACGAGGCGTCATTATGGTCGGGCAGCGACGCCTGGCAATTGTGGTCCGGCCGGGCCTGCTGGCTTCTTCGGGGATGGCGGAAGTCGTTTGGCAGCCGACGGCGACGGAACATACCGTTCGGTCGTGCTGGAAAGTGCTTTCATGGATGACGACGGTCCGAACGCGTTGAAGACATGACCAGAGCCGCTGCTTTGCCATTCAAGAATGATGCCGCGTTTCGTGTCGAACTCGATCGTGCCGAAACGTGAGTGGTGGATGAGCTGCGCCTGTATCTGCGGATCACGCTCGACGCTCAGAGGGAAGATACGAAAGTGAATACTCGCAATGTCTCCGTCGAGTTCTTTCAGAGTGTATGTCCGACGAACCGTCACTCGCTTCTTGAGTGGTTTGGTCAGGTCGCCATCGACCGACACGTCAATCGTGTAGTTGTCGGTCCATGCTTCGCCAATCGCGATCGCTTCTTCAGGAAACGCGATCAGAAAGTTCTGCTTCTCCTGATCGTCGGTTGTTTGCTGTTCTTTGTTCTGCGGAACCAGCGGCAAAAGTTGCTCGACGGTTCCGTTGGCCGAATAGCGAATTCGCAGCGACGGTTTTCCGATTGTCTCTTCGACTTTCGCGAAGTCTTTGGAAGCTGTTTCTTTTCTGGCTGAGTCGTACGTCACGGCAGGGTCGTTGTCGTTGCGAACTTCCATCTGAACGCGGTCGATGACCGGCTCGACAACGGCGGATCCATTTTCGTCGACAGCGATGACTCGAAAGTGCTTGTTCGTTCGTCGGTTTTCTCGCGTCGACTGAGTTTGCTCGCGAGCCATCAGCGTCATTTCGGAACGAGAGTCTTCCTCGTAGTGAACGTACTGGCCTTTTTTGAATTGATATCTCAACAGGATGCTTTGCGGTAACGACTCGGTTTCTGAATCCGTCGCCTGATCGGTAGCGACCTCGCTGCCGGTATCTTTGGGCTCGACCGGCCTGGCCGCAGCGGCTGCCCTGGCCGCGTCAGCATTCTCGGCGAGTAGCGGGCTGCTGCCAACAGCGAGGCAGAATGCGGTGGCGAAAGTCGAGAAGAGCAGGGCGGGCTTCATAGGAAAAATAATCATCGAGCGTCCGTGCTATTGAGATTGAAGATTTATTCTGAGTGAGAGAGAGTTGCGGATCGCCGAAGTTCAGTCTTCAAACTTCGGAACGGTGCTCGCTTCGGTAGTGCTGTCATCTGTGTGGTCGACGCTGGCATCGGTGACCGCTTGCGGGCCGTAGATCATGACCGGGACGATCAGTTGGTCGAATTCCGCGTCGTCCGTTTTGATCAGGATGACTGCCTGGTGCGTGCCTGGCGGTACGGCTCCGACGGCGACGTTGAGCCGACCGACGACGCCTTCTTCACGTTCCCGGCTGGTTAATTCGGAAGACGGCAGCACAGCGATGTTCAGCAGTTTTGACTGACTGGTGGCTTCCAGAACTTTCAGCCGCTTGAACCGAAGGTCGGTGATATCGACAGGCCGCTCGGTGACCTGGCTGTTTGGCTGGTGAAAAATCATCGCCTTCGGAGTCACAACGACAGACTGTTCCGGCAGCGTGATGCGGAAGACCAGATCCGCTGCGAATTCGACTTCCGGTTTATCAACCGGGCCGTAGATCGCTTTGCAGGTGTACTGCTTGCTGCCGGGTGACTGGCTGGCGGTCTGGATCCACAGTTTGAAGCGACCGTTTTCGCCGGGAGCAATAATGTCCTGCTCGAATTGCTGAGTCAGGCAGCCGCAGCTTGTTTCCAGTCGCCGCAGTTGGATGGCCTGCTCACCACGATTGGTGAACGAGAAGTTGGCTCCGTGCGACCGCTGAACCGGGACATCGCCGAGGTTCACCATGTACTGGTGAAAGGCCAGCGGCGGTCGTTCTTCGCCTGCTTTCATCGCCTTCGGTCGAGGCCCGACGGCCTGAAAACCGAGTCCACAAAACACGGGCAGCATGGCAACAAGCAACGGCAGAACCTGACGGAACCTGCCTCGTTTGCCGGATTGAATTTCTGCAGACGTGTCGACCGAGTGCTGGCTCACGCGACATCCCTTTCGCCGAAACCAGAATGAAATTATCAGAGGCGAGCTTGTATCAGAAATTCCCGCAGACCGGCAAGACGAGCCATCCCCACGGTTGATCGCCCCGTT
>JADHNX010000196.1 GCA_016779365.1 Planctomycetaceae bacterium | reverse complement strand
GAATCAGCAGCTCCGGAAACTCAAACTGCATGGGGGAAGCAACTCCGTGCTGACGTGGAAGCTGGTGTAGATCTTGTCGTTCACGGTCTGCCGATGAGCAAGCGGTGACTGGACTGGTCGTTTGACTGCCGCCTCAGTCTCGCTCGCCACAAAGCTGAGCGACCTCGACAGCGATCGCTGGATTATGGCAGCTCCATCGGCGTGAGTCCCCTTCAGCCTGTCCACCATATTCGAATTGGCAGATTTCGATGCGTAAAGCTCGTCGCTTTGAATCTGATAAAATCATCTAAAATCATCCGAAACCTTCAAACAAGTAACCTTCGGAGCGTGCCGGAGTTCGACGGTTTGCCAATTATTTGCAGCCTGACTGGTTACTCGATTCGTCGTCGAGTCCGTTGTTCATCCGCTCCGGGGCGATCAAAATAAATGTGTTTCTGCAGGTCAGGCGTTGCTGACGGAATCCGAAAAGAAAATCTCTGCCCTGCATGAGCTGAATTTCGACAGCAGAAGCCTGTCCTGCCCGAGATCGCAAAGCCCATCCACCCCGGACTCGGCTGCTTGACACGCCAGCTACTCGAAACTAACTTCTGCCTGTCTTCGGTGAGCGAGAGTTTTTGACGAGTGAAATTCACGAAGAAGGCGAATTAGTCGCAATCTTCTTGAGAATCACCATTCGGTTTGCCGATGACAGGTTCACTCTGTCGCGAGATACGTGCTCGTAGCAGATGAATAAAAATTGGGGGATTAGCTCAGTTGGGAGAGCGTCTGGCTGGCAGCCAGAAGGTCATCGGTTCAAGTCCGTTATCCTCCACTTTTCAATCACAATTGCCGCTGATCATTGATGGTCAGCGGCTTTTTTCGTGGAGTCTCTGCAGGCTGACTTGGAATCTAAGAAAGTTCAATCAGCCTCCTCGGATTGAGAACAGATCATGTAAGGTGCTGTAGTGCAGCCACTTACTGAGTTTCACCGTCCACTACCCTTCCCTCCGGACGACTTGGCTCCCGGTCCCTGTCAGCGAGCTTGAGAAGCATTCGGTGGCGCATACTATTGCCACCCTCTCAGCCGCACACCGTAGAGTCGATCCATTGATCGAGACGTCGACGGGCGGCATTTCAACGCTCCGTCGCGGGATTACGGAGCGAGTTTCGCCGCGGCGGTCGCCTGGACCGCCGCAACGAATGAACGCTGCCAAAATCACTCTGGCGTTGTCGCCCGCCACGATGACAGAAAGTCTCATCGGGAATCGCAAAACCCGGTCGTCATCTTGACGACAGTGGAAGAGTCTTCAAAAGCAATGACTTCCTGGCTCGGTGCGACATCGGCGCAAAACCACACAAACCGAAGATCCTCAGGAATTGTCCACCGGCAGAATCCTTGGCGTCTACGGGCGAAGGATGGAGAATCAAGCTCTCACGCACCTTTGGACTGAAATGTGATCGGCCCTTTGCGGAGTGAACATTAGTCAGACGACTCAGATTTCGATGGGCCGGGAGAACGGGCAAGGTGCGACTGGACCGGCGGCTGCAGATCACGCGATCTTAGCTGGAAGTACCATCTGTAGAAGTCGCGTCAAGTGCTGGATAACTTCATAATCACTCACCACGGCAAAAGTCGGTCGAATCTGCCCCCTGTTGTCTTGCTTGTCGGATTGCATAGATGGCTCAAACTTCGGATCGCAATCTTCTGTTCGGAGTCCTCGCACTGCAGATGGACTTCGTCTCACAGGAGTCGCTGACAGAAGTGCTTCGTGAGTGGCAGCTTGAAAAGCAGAAGTCGCTTGGGGAATTACTTGTCGAGCGGGGATTTCTTGCTCTTGAGAGCTGGAAGCTTCTTGAGCCGCTGGTCGATGCTCACATCGAACAGCATGGTGGCGACGCTCGGCAGAGTCTGGGTGGATTAAGTTCCGACGCTGGGATCGTTGCCAGTCTGGGACCGGTCGATGACGCCGAACTGCAGGCCAGCCTGTCTCTGTTGCCTGGACCGGAGTCGGAATCAGCCTCTGCTGCCGGAGCCGTATCCACGGCGTTGCCCGCTGATTCGGGGAGCGACGGAGATGGCGTGGCGTCGGATACGCTCGATGAGCCCGATGTTGCCGGCACGCTCGACGAGTCCGAACATTCGCCTGGGACAGATGTGTCTGACCGCAGCTCAAAACGGGCAAAGTCAGGTCAACGATTCCGCATCATTCGGCCGCACGCAGAAGGTGGACTTGGTCGTGTCTTCGTGGCCGTCGACCAGGAGCTGAATCGGGAAGTCGCATTCAAGGACATCAAGCCTCAGCACGCGCGTCGGAAGGACGCGCAGTCTCGGTTCGTCGTTGAGGCGGAAGTCACTGGCGGTCTGGAACACCCTGGCATTGTTCCGGTCTATGGCTTGGGGCATTTTCCGGACGGTCGGCCATTTTATGCGATGCGTTTTGTCCGGGGGCAGTCTCTGCACGATGCGATTCGGGAGTTTCACCTGGCCTCGGACCGTCCAGAGTCTTCGCCAAAGCCCGCGCAGGACGTTGACTTCTCCGGCCGCGCGTTTCGCGATCTGCTGAACCGTCTTATCGATGTGTGCAATGCGATGCAGTATGCGCACGACCGCAAGGTGCTGCATCGCGACCTGAAGCCCGGCAACATCATGCTGGGAAAATACGGCGAGACTCTGGTTGTCGACTGGGGGCTCGCGAAAGCCACGGGCAAAGATGTCCCGCGGGAATCAACGACCGAACTTGAGAGTCCGATTGTCCCGGCTTCGGGCAGTCAATCAGCACCGACGATGGCCGGGAGCACGATCGGCACACCGGCGTACATGCCGCCGGAGCAGGCGGAAGGCCGAATTGAGGAATTGGGACCGGCCAGTGACGTCTACAGCCTGGGGGCAACGCTCTACGAAATCCTCGCCGGGGAGCGCCCCCTGCGCCGCGAGAAACTTCCCGAATTGCTTAAGCGGGTACGTGAAGGAGATGTGCCGTCCACACGAAGCATCAACCCGCACATCCCGGCTGCCCTTGATGCGGTTTGCCAGAAGGCGATGGCTTTGCGCCCGGCTGATCGCTACGAGTCGGCCAAACACCTCGCTGACGACCTCGAAGCATGGCTGGCCGACGAGCCTGTTTCCGTATATGCCGAGCCACTGGCAGTGCGGGCTCGACGCTGGATTCGGCGCCATCCGGCTCTGGTGAGTGCCACCGTGGCCGGAATCCTGATGGCACTGGTCGGCTTGAGTGTTCTGTCAGCGGTGGTCACCAGCAAGAACGAAGCGCTGACCGAGAGCGAGGCCCGCGCCACGGCCGGAGAGGCACTGGCAAATCAGAACGCCCTGGAAGCGCAAGAGCAACGAGACGCCGCGAAGGCAGCGCGGACAGAGATGGAACTGCAAAGAGATGCAGCCAGGGATGCTCAAGCAACGGCGGAAGCCAGTGAGGTCCGAGCGGTCAATGGTGAGCAGTTGGCGGAACAAAGACGCAAAGAAACTGAAGCTCAGCGAGACCGCACAAAGCGCCAGCTATACGCGAGCGAAATGTTTCGCGTGGCCGGAGATGTTGAATCCGGTCGATTCGCATCTGGCATCGAACTACTTGAAACGATTCCGTTTGAGCAGCGTGGCTGGGAGGCACGATATCTTCACGGGCAGATGGTCAGGACACCTCTCAGACTAAGTGGACACACCGGATTAGTAGCATGCGCGGCATTCAGTCCGGATGGTTCTCTGATAGTTAGTAGCAGTTCCGACTCGCTGCGCAATACGAACGACACTGTCATCAAGGTATGGGATGCGATTACAGGAGAGGAACGACTGTCGCTTCACGGTCACACCAGGGAAGTTCACAGTGTTGCGTTCAGCGCGGACGGAAAACGGATTGTCAGCGGCAGCGAGGATGAAACGCTTAAGGTGTGGGATGCAGCCACAGGCGTTGAGTTGCTGACACTCAGCGGACACACTGACGACGTGACCGAAGCAAGATTCAGCTCCAATGGAGCGTGGGTTATCAGTGGTAGTGACGACAATACTGTGAAAGTGTGGGACGCCGGCACTGGAGAAAAGAGAGTTTCGCTGGGACACAGCGGAGATATCAGCAGCGTGTGTTTCAGTCCTGATGATACAAGGATTCTCACATGCGGGGCCTATGATGAGACGGTGAGACTTTGGGATGCAGTAGACGGCAACGAGCTACTGGCCCTAACTGGACATACTGGTCCTGTTCGCGCTGCCCGTTTCAGCCCTGACGGGACTCGAATTGCCAGTTGCAGTGACGACCGGACCGTCAGGATCTGGGATGCAGCGACAGGTGCCGAGCTATTCATTCTGAGAGGTCACAAGACCAGGGTCGTCAATGTCGTCTACAGTCCAGACGGAGCGCGCTTATTCAGTCGAGGCGGCGATCAATCAGGAAACTTCCGCATCCGGCAGTGGGATGCGATCAGTGGGGCCGATCTCGGGCCATTCGGAAAGCGTGACTACCGCGTACTGAGTTTCAGCTCTGACGGGGCACGTCTGGCGACTGTGGAGAGTAACGATTTGCTGATTGAGAACCTGCCTGGAAACCGCGATGCACTTACTCTGGCTGGGCATACCGAAAGGGTTGACAGTGTCAGGTTCAGTCCAACCGGGGGTCGCGTAGTCAGTGGTGATCGCGACGGGATCGTCAGGGTTTGGGATGCGTGGACAGGGGAAGAACTGCTCGCGATTCGCGCTCACAACAGCGTCAGCAGTGACGGTTTTACAGTGCGAAGCGACGTTCAAAGTGTGGAGTTCAGTCCCGACGGCACTCAGATACTCAGTTGTGGATCAGACGAGTGCGTGAAGCTCTGGGAGTCCAGCACGGGAGAGTTACAGCAGATTCTACACGACGATCTGGATGGGCTGCAGTACGCAACTTTTAGCGCCGACGGGAAACACATCCTCTGCAGCGGCGACTCGTTGACGGTGTTTGATAGCGAAACCGGTGGTGTTTCCGTTGATTCATCGGCCCCTCGTGCAAGTTATGGGGCGGCATCTTTCAGTCCGGACGGAAGGCAGATAGCGGTGGTTCACGGCTCGGCTATAAAAATCTGGGATGTAGCCACCGGGTCGTTTACGAAGACGCTGTGGGGACATGTCGATTTGGTCTTCAGTGTCTGTTTTACACACGACGGCACTCGAATCGTGAGCGGAGGCAGTGACAGGACCGTCAGGATCTGGGATGCGGAGACCGGAGACGAACTGCACAAACTACAAGGACATACGATCAGGTCTTTTGTGTTTCAGTAAATCCGGACGGAACTCGCATTGCCAGCGGCAGTTCCGGGCTGCACGGTGAATTGGAACTGAAGTTGTGGGACTCATTCAGTGGAATTGAAGTGTGCAATCTACGAGGCCATCGCTCGGGGATTCGCAGTGTGGCCTTCAGCCCGGATGGAACGAAGATTGTCACAGGAAGTACAGACAGCACGGCCAGGATCTGGGATGCCTCTCTCGGTGCGAAGTCGATCAGCAGGCTGAAGGGACACAGCGCAATCGTCTTTTCCGTTCAGTTCTTCGACAACGGTGCGAGAATACTCAGTGGCAGTGGTGATGGTACGGCGAAGATATGGGATGCGGTCACCGGAGAAGAGCTACTTTCCGTCCGCCAGGGAAAAGGCGTCAAGAGTGCTGCTGTCAATCACGACGGGAGTCTCATCGCGACGGCAACTTTTCAGGAAGTTACCATCTGGGACGCGTCTTCCGGGGCCGAGCTGCAGACGCTTCCGCACAATACTTGGGTCAACTGTGCCGCCTTCAACTCATCCGGAACGCGGTTAGTGAGCGCCACTCAAGACGGCGTAGTGCGAGTTTGGAACTTATCAAACGGGAAAAACATGCTCACGTTGACTGATCAGACATTCTCAATTGCGAATCTTCGCTTCAGTCCTGACGACGCACGGATATTTGCCGAAAACAAGGAGGCGATCAGTCGCTTGTCTGGGATGCTTCATCGGGTGAGCAGCTTGCCGAAGAGCCTCCAGCACCAGTCACCTGTAACATCAGCCCCACGGATCAGTTTCTACGGGTTACATCGAACGGCGAAGATGTCCTGCTCGTCCGTGACGATCCCGATTCAGTGGAGCGTGCGTGGGTAAACGATACCAGGCGACGAGCCGTGCAGGCTCCGCTCTGGCACAAGTCACGCGCCGTCGAATGCGCTGCGGCTCGAAACTGGTTTGCTGCCCGATTTCACCTACGTCAACTCGATCGGTTGGCTACTGCTGCAGAAGATGGACACCTAATCAGTCAGAAAGGTGGGCTGCTTTTTGCTTCGGCGTACGGTTACGGACTATGTACGAAAGCGGTCCACTCAAGAAACGGGGAGCAGCTCACGGTGGAGCAGCAGGAGCTGCGGCGGGAATTTGCCGTTTTGTCACTCGCCAGACTGAAGAACGCAGTCGCGGCGAAGTATGACTACAAGCGGGATTTGTCGCACAACCTCAGCGAGGTGTGGAAACTGCTTGAGACTCTCGCCACGACGTTTCTTGCTGACGAACCACTAAACACAGAAGCTCTTCGTCAGATTTCACTGTGGTATTTCAGGCTTGGTGAAGACAACCGCGAACGCGGTGAACTGCGTGAGGCAATCTCCTTTTTTGACAGAGACCTCAGAATCACCGAACGTTTGGCGCTGGTCGATCCGGACAAGGACCGACCACAGAAGGACCTTGATGCCACACTCGCGAAACTCGGAGATGTGAACCGAAAGCTCGGGCGAGATCAGGAGGCGCATCGCTTCTACATTAGGTCCCTGGCAATTCGGGAACGGCTGGCGAAAGCAGATCCCGGAGACACAGACCTGCAGAATGATCTGTCACTCCTGCTGACGAAGCTTGGCGACGTTGCTCTGAAAGTGGGCAAAGTTGACGACGCGTTCAACCACTTCGTAAGGAAACGAGATGTCGTGAAGCTGCTGGTTCAAGGCGATCCCAAGAACAAGTCCTTTCGCGCGTCTCTCGCATTCGCATTGACCCGGCTCGGCAAAGTGGCGAGCCAGAAGGGGGAACTTGAAGACGCCGTCAGGTTCTATCAGCAGGGGCTGGAAGTCCGTGAGGTGCTTGCCGAGGACGATTCAGGGAGTTCAGAGCGTCTCGCTGACCTGACAAACCCACTCGAAGAACTAGTCGACCTCACTGTCAAACGACGCGACTTCGATGCAGCACAGAGATACGCCGCCAGACATCTGGAGATTCGGACGCATCTCGCCCAGAAATCTCCGGACGACGCTGCAGCACAGCACAGTCTGGCTTTCTCACGGTTCCTGTCCGGAAACGTGTACTCTGAGAGATTTGCGTACACCGATGCGGCAGAACAATATCGAGCAGCCGTCCTGGTCCTTGATCGACTGATCGATGATGGGCGGGATATTGAGGCCCATACGAAAGAGAAAGACTTTCTCGCCGGTCGGGTCACGTACCTGGAGCAGGCTGCAACGGCGACAGCGGACTGGCCAGAGCTGCTGAAGCAACCAGAGGATGACCTGCCGGCGCTCCTGACAACGCGCTGTTCGGAGTTCGGCAAACAGGGAAAGTTCGACCGCGTCGAGGAGTCTGCAGACAAACTCCGGGAGCTTTCCAGTGATGCACCGCAGACGAACAAGGCTACCCTGCTCTACGATGCTGCATGCGGTTACGGAGTATGCGCGACAGGGGTACGTGGCGAAGCTGGAACCGAACTCAGCGAAGAGCTGCAGGAGAAACGTCGGAAACTCATCGATCAGTCACTACAATGCCTCCAGGACGCCGTCGCAGCAGGATTCAGCGATTTTGAACGGATGGCCGACGACAGCGATCTTTCGGCCCTCTTCGAGTTGCCGGAATTCAAGAAGTTGCTGCCAGACGAGTAAGATATGCCAGTGACATTGCTACCACGCGACTTCCGCTTGATTCACGGAGCAGCGTTCCATCCGCCTGAATCCAGAGATGCCCAGGCAAGGGGCGAGAGACCGATCTGATTCACGAACCTCAAAAGGTCGCGCAGTCACTGTGGTCCAGCGGCGATTTCCTTCCCGCTACCGGGGATCGCGTCCGACCTCACGAACGAATGGCCCGAAACTGCGGCGGGCGGATACACCGCCGCGTTTTCATCACCTCTCCTTGCGCGCACAGACCGCACTGACCTGAAACACATTTCTCCATCCATCTGATGGATCGATTGGATCGCGAATTGCAGGAAAGCCTTCCTGTAAATTGAGTTGTAGACGCCGGTCAGAAAACGTAGCGCCGGGCGGGGAGTGGCCGTCGGCTGAAAAACGGAGCGCCCAGATGATCACTTGCAGGAGTCATTTCAGACTTTCGGAAGTTCCGAAATCGTCTGGATTGGCTTGCTGCAGG
>JADHNX010000195.1 GCA_016779365.1 Planctomycetaceae bacterium | reverse complement strand
TGGTGAAACTTCCGAACTCCCCATCGGAGGAGATTCGGTCGCTCGTGGAGTATCAGCGAGTCGCCCTGTCGGACCCGATCCACTGGTCGAGCATCTTGACCGCCTTGAAAATCGACTGGAAGAACTTGCCGGCACTGTTTCCCGAGAACGAGCCACTCAATCAGAAATTGCCCGACTGGCCGACTCGATGCAGGCAGCCCGACAGCAGGCGGATCTATCCAACACGAAAATCCAGCACGAACTGGGCAACCTTCGAGTCACCAGCGAAGTCGAACTTCGAGATCTGAATCGACAGATCGACACGGTCGCCGAGAAAAGTCATCGGCTTGAGCAGGAAGTTGTCGAGCAGCGAGCCGGAATTCTGTCAGCTCTTGAGAACCAGCGAAGCACAATCGCCTCGCAGGTCGCACGTCTTGAAGACAGTCTGGACAATGTCCACTCTGAGCTTTCTGAACTGCGCACTAAATCGCAAACCGCGCTGGCTCTTGCTCAAAGCGCTAAACTGCAACCTGCCGGCCCAATGAACGCGCTGGCTCCTGTTCCAGCCAGCCCCGCCCCAGGTCACGAAGACTTCACTGAGCATGACACAACCTGGCGGGAACCGCTGATTCTTGATTCCTCAGCCAACGCAACAACACCCACGTCTGCAACTCGACAAGCCAATCAGACCGCGACATCAACCGGCTGGAAAGTCAGCCCAATGTCGCATTCCGCACCGCAGAATGAGCGGCCACCACAGGTCGCAATTCCAAAACTTTCATTGCATCCAGCGCCGCCAGCGGAAGCGGTTCCGAGCATGCTCCCGCCGATGCCAGAATCCTCAAAACGGATTCGTTCCGGCATGATTCAGGCTCCGCTGAAATCAACTCTCGCTCCATCGGTTTCGGGCAGACGAGATCGCGTCCCGGACATCATCGATCTGCCATCACCTGACGAACCAGTCGTCACGCAAATTTCGGCCAGTTCTTCGACCATTGCGGAATGTCCGACTCGCAAGTACGAAGTTCAAACAACCGTCATTCACATTACAGCGGACCGACCCGTTGATACCGAACCGGCCGGAGTTCGAATGCTGAATCCCGAGCTGTCGACAACTGCGTACGGTCTTCCCTGGTCGCACGACGCCGTCACCCACGAGCTGCTTCGGAAAATATCGCTTCGTACCGGCGCAACGGTCGCTGGCCGACAACAGATAACGATTTCCTCAGACGGCACCGAAGGACTCAGCATCGGATCATCATGCCCGCACTGCAACGAGGTCCACGGTTTTGAAGCGGGAGATCGTTTGATTCTGAAAGCCGGCCCAGCCAGCGACGACGTGCAACGGTTTCACGTCGTCAGCCAGGTCACAGGCAGCAGCAACGAGCTTGACTCTCTGCCCGAATTCGACCTGACTCCGATGGCAAGCCAGACTTATGTGGTCGCCGAAGAAGCTGTTGAAGGCACCGTTGAAGAAGCAGTCGCCACGTCCGACGATAAACTCGTCCCGATCCACGGCGTCCTGACGCCAGTGTCTGGCCCCACGAGAATGAAAGTCTCGACGCAGCTCATGCAGCGAGTCGTGGTGATGACCTTCCGCGATTTCAACGCCAGACCGAAAGTCGCCGCGACGAAATCCACCAGAAGGCTCCTGCCACCATCGCCGCTGCCACCAGAGTCAAAGCCAGCAGAGTCGATCGTCGTCAGAAAACTGACGCCCGTAGAGAGTCATCCGGTTTTCCTGCCGCCTCCCGCCCCACCGACACCACAAGTCAATTCAAACGTCGAATTCGTCGCGACAACTCTCGATCACGCCTCGCCAGGAATTCAACGAGCCAGTCATCAGCAGGATGATGACTACTGCGAAGTCTGCGAAAAGAAGCATGAGACCGATCGTGCTTCAGTTGCTCCCGCCGAAGAACCGGATGAAAAGAAACAGGACAAGACGCTCCTCGACTGGTTCCGCCGAGTCCGCTCGGATTCACCGGACTCTGATTCCAGGGTTCAGAACGCAGATTTCGAAGTCCGCAACGAAAAGCTCGATCGACGCAGCCCATCATCGGAAACCCAGAAACCACAGCGGCGGTACGTCATCAAGCCAGGAAACAGACGCGCCATTCATTGATCAAGGTCTACCCACGAGTTCAGCATTCCAGGAATCATTTTCTGGCGAATCGCGACACCAGTTTCGGAACTTGAAAAATGTCATTCCGATTTCGGCATCGGACCACCAGAGACAGATCGATTCCCGCGTGCCGAATCGCGGTCGCGCTGGCGACTTGCCAGCTACTTTGTGGCTGTGTTCTTTCACCTCGAACCGAAACGGGCAACGCTTCGACGTCGCACTCAGCAGCTCTTGAACAAGCCGAGGGCTTACCGCGAATCAGCTCCCTTGAAGGACAACGCCAGGTCGCGTCAGCCGCCAGTCTGATGCACGCCGGAAATCTTTCAGCCGCACAGGAGCGGTTGATCGAAATCCTGGCGATCAACCCAACGGACAGTTCTGCCGTCGAGTTGCTGGCCGAAGTCAGCCGAAAACGCGGCGACATCCGACTACAGCAAGCCTCTCTCAAACGGCTGATCGCACTTCAGCCAGGTTCGGCTACCATCGTCAACCGATGCGGGAAGCAGTTGCTCGATTCGGTTCGGATGGAAATCTCAAGAAGCGGTCGCCCGACAGTCGGCGTTTCATCGACAACCGATACCATCTCAAACGCACTCGGAGCACAAGGGGCTTCTGGTACTCCCTCGATCGAGCAAACCACAACGCTGGCAATTTCCGCGCTCACGAAAGCTGTCGAGCTGGAGCCGAGGAATACATTGTTTGCTCAGGATTTGTTTGCGGCCTTGATCAACCAGGGTCAGCACCAGCAGGC
This sequence comes from Planctomycetaceae bacterium, assembly GCA_016779365.1. Classification (GTDB taxonomy): domain Bacteria; phylum Planctomycetota; class Planctomycetia; order Planctomycetales; family Planctomycetaceae; genus JABMPE01. Next base: position 5,485 of record JADHNX010000195.1, on the reverse strand, counting down.
CGAACAGGTTCTGCATGAGGTCTTGCAGAGAAATCCTCAGGACAAAGTTCTGCCAATGGCAGCAGCAAGATTGTTCGAAGCGCGAGAAGACTGGTCGTCAGCAGTTTTCTACTATGATCTCGCTTTGCGAAATGATCCTTTCAACCCCGTCTGGCGAAGACAACGAGCAGTCTGTCATTTCCGGCAGGGTTCATATGAGAAAGCCAGGACCGACTTCTCACGATCGTTGTCCGGCTCACCCGTGAAGCCTCAGCTTTCGGAACATCTCGCGTGGGCGGAAGCCGCGTTGAAGACGGAAGACCACGAAGAGGCTGCTCGCGTTCTCGAACTCATCGTCAAGGAAGGCGAGCTGCGCACTGCCGATATCGAAGTTCTGCGAGGAACATGTCTGCTAAGACAAGGCAACATCGAAGCCGCTGCCGAAGTCGTCATTCAGGCGCAACTTGAATGGCCGAAGCACGCTGGCCTGTGGCAACTTGCAAAGCAGATCAAGGCTGCTGAAAACGGCGAGTCATTGACGCGGCCAGCCAACGTTTCGCTCGATCTCGCCAGTCTGCCCCTCGCGCCGAGTGTTCAGTAGCGATACTCTCGCCGCCGATCAGATCGTTGGTCGATTCGCGAAAAACCAGCGAAACATGATTCGAAACGGAGGCGTGAACTTCTCGGGCGACTGTTCGATCATTAACGCAATCTGCTCCAGCGGCAGAAACTCAGCGCCCGCGATTTCGTCCCGATCGAGCACCGGCTCTTCGTCAGTAACCAACTGGTAAAGCGCAGAAAACTCGTACGCCGTTTCGGAGCTGGCAGGAAACTTCGCGAGATACTCGATGGGCAATTCGAGCGACAGTTCCTCTCGCAGCTCTCTGATGGCAGCCGTTTCGTAATCCTCACCCGAATCAACGTGACCGCTGGCTGACGACGTGTAGCAACCTGGGTACTGGTCCTTCGAATCCGATCGAAGCTGAAGCAACAGACGACCGTCCGGCTTCAGCACAAAGATACTGACAGCCCGATGCAGCAGGTTCTGTGCATGAACGACTGAACGAGGAACCTGCCGAATGACTCGGTCAGCGTCGTCAACAACGTCAAAAATTTCTTCAGACATAGCCTGTCGGTTCCCGGTCGAGCGTTTTCCCACAAGTAAAGCGACGATGAATTTTCCACATGACGTGCACGACGACAACGACTCAACGATGATGCTCGATCGACTGTTTTGACAATCTTCGGTTGGACCGTCCACCGTTGTGTCGGGCACTTTGTCGACGTTACCAGGAAATCAGATGCCTCACCCGGTCCTCGATTCGTCTCGCCCGATTTTGATCGGGATGTTGCACGTCCCGCCGTTGCCTGGCAGCCCGCAGGCGAAGGACTCTTTCGCGGCTGTGCTGGACTATGTTCTGCGCGACGCTGCTGCGCTGGTCGAAGGCGGCATCACGAATCTGATGATCGAAAACTTCGGCGACACACCCTTCTTTCCCGGAACGGTTCCCGCTCACACAATTGCTCAACTGACGGCAATCGTCCGCGAAGTGTCCACTCGGTTTCCCGATGCAGAACTCGGTGTGAATGTCTTGCGAAACGACGGCTGCGGCGCGCTCGCCATCGCGGCGGCAACTGGCGCGTCGTGCATCCGAGTCAACGTTCTTTGCGGAGCACGATTAACTGACCAGGGACTCATCCAGGGAGCCGCTCACGATCTGCTGCGTTTACGAAAAACGCTTTCCGCCGAGAACGTCGCCATCATGGCGGACGTCGACGTCAAACATTCGGCGGCACTCGCCGAGAGACCGCTCGCGGACGAAATTGAAGACGCCATCAAACGCGGCCATGCCGACGCGATTATCGTATCCGGCAACGCGACCGGCGCTGCCGTCGACGCCAGCCATCTTGCGAAAGCATTTGCGACTGCTGGATCAACTCCCGTGTTCATTGGCAGCGGTGCAAGCGCCGAATCGATCCGCGAATTTCGCGGTCAAGCTGCTGGGTTTATCGTCGGCACCAGCGTCAAATTCGACGGCTGCGTTCACAATCCAGTCGACCCCGCCCGCGTACAGGAACTCGTTGCCAGTATCTGTTAACCGGCAAATCTTCAGCGAAGACTTTCCGAAACCTCGACCGGATCCGTTGCCGGTTCTTTTCGACTTTCAGCTGAAAGAGCGCTGAAGAATTTGACGAGACGCTGGTCATAACCTTCCTTGTCGGCTTGGCGCGCTCCGTTGTGACGAGCTTTCGGAACCATCCACAACTCAGTCGTTTCTTCACCGAGGCATTGGTGAAGAGCATTCGCAATTTCAGGTCGAACGTAATTGTCTCGTTCGCCGGAAATCAGCAGCACCGGTCGTTCCCGGAGTTTCGGCAAGTAACGTTCGATGTGGGCGTAGCGGCACTTTCGCTTGAACTGACTGTAGAGCCGACCGCCGGTGAGACTCAGTTCAACGTGCCAGGCCGGAATCCAACCGGACATCCACTGCGGAACCAGCAACGAAACCCAGCGTTGCGAGAACAGGCTCATCATTGAACGAGTCGAGTAAGCACTCTCACAGGCAACGCACTCGACCGCTTTGGATGTGGCCGCTGCGGCCAGAGCAGCCGAACCTCCACGGCTGACTCCGAAAATTCCCAACGGCTGTTGCTTCAATTCGTCGCGCGCTTCGATCAGCGACAACGCTCCGCGGACGTCAACCAGTTCAAACTGAGTTAACCAGTGAAGCGGTTCGTAGCCCGCCTGTTTATCGCTCGAACCGTGGTTGCGAAAATCAAACGAAAGAATTTCAAAACCTGCTTCGAACAACGCCTCGCAGTACGACAATGCTGACCAGCGGTTGCCTCCCAGCTCGTGACAGAAAAGGATCAGCCCGCGTGATGGACGTTCCCGCTGCGGAAAGTGGCAGGCCTGAAGCGTGAGGCCGTCTTCCGTTTCGAAACGGAGTTCGTTCGCTCTTGAATCGGCACCGAAGTCACCCGCGTTTAAAGGCGGAGCGTTCTCCAGCATGCGCATGACCGCTCGGCTGATCGCGAGCTGAACAACGATCATCATGATCGTTATCGCGACAACACAAGTGGCGATTATCCAAGCCACGATCCACTCCGAGGGGGCAATTCCGCTAAAAGAATGTCGCCGAAAATGACCAGAGGATCAGGCAGCGAACTCACGAAAGATTAGTGAAACGTTCTGCCCCCCAAAACCGAAGCTGTTGGAAAGGCAGGTCGTGACTTTCGTCTCGCGAGGTTGATTCGGGATGTAGTCCAGATCGCAAACAGGATCCGGCGTCTCGTAGTTAATTGTCGGCGGCAACACGTTCCGATTGATGGCCAGCAGACACGTGATGGCTTCGACGCTGCCGGCAGCAGCAATCAGGTGCCCCATCATGCTCTTGATGCTGGACACCGGAGTCCCCTGAGCATACTGCCCCAGTGCCTGCTTACAGGCCAGAGTCTCGACCTGGTCGTTGACTTTAGTGCTGGTTCCGTGAGCGTTGATGTAGTCAATGCCGTCCGTGTTGACGCCAGCATCGTTCAGCGCCATGCGAATACAGGCGGTTGCTCCGCGGCCTTCCGGGTGAATGTCGGTCACTCGGTAAGCATCAGCCGTTGAGCCATACCCCGCCAGTTCACCGTAAATCTTGGCGCCACGAGCTTTGGCGTGTTCGAGTTCTTCGAGAATCAGGATCCCCGCGCCCTCACCAAGCACGAAACCATCTCGGTTCTTGTCGAACGGTCGCGATGCTTCCTGTGGGTTCTCGTTGTGGGTTGAAAGTGCCGTCAGCAGGTTGAATCCCGTCAGACCGAACGGGTGAATCATGCTGTGAGCACCGCCGGAGATCATGACGTTCGCATCGCCACGACGGATCATCTCGGTGGCTTCGCCGATCGCCTGACTCGATGCCGCACAGGCCGTCAGACAGTTCATGTTCGGCCCCTGAGCATTAAACAGACTCGCCAAATGTCCGGCGGTCATGTTCGGTTCCTGCTCAAGTTCAGACTCCGCGTGAAGTTGCTCCATACCCAGGCGGGCGAATGCTTCCAGATCGACCTCGTCGTCCACGCGAGCCTGAGCAATCAGCCCCATGAACAAATTGAAGTCTTGAGCGCCTTCGCCTGCTCCCAGGTAGACGCCGAATGTCGACGGATCAAGGTCTTTCTTATCCAGAAGACCTGAATCGTTCATGGCCTCGGTGGCGGCACCGATCGCAAAGTGGATGTTTCGACCGGCGTATTTGAATCGCTCCGCGTTGCTGATGTAGCTCGACAGGTCGAAATCTTTAACCTGTGAAGCAAACTTCGTCGGAAACTTTGACGCATCGAAATAGGAGATCCAGTCGATTCCGCTGCGGCACTCCATCATGGAATCCCACATCGAATCGAGCGTCTTCCCGACGGGCGTGATGCAGCCCATGCCTGTAACAACGACTCGGCGTCTCATGGCTCGGTCCTCGAGAATCGTAAACCTGTACGAGGAAATTGTAGGATGGACAGCGTCCATCCGTAATGACTGAAAGCCCGTAACTGTGGGCACCGCCCACCTTGCTGGACTAGGTTCCGTCTCCGGCCTGCCCGACGTCCAGGATGCCGAGCAGGTTCATCGAGAAGACGAAATTCTTCTGGTCAATCGATCCGAACTGAGAATCCTTCTGGTCAAGATGCACGAACATGATCTCTGCTTCAGCGACCAGTCGGTCGCCAACATGTGCCGTAACATCAACACCGCCGCCCTCGTCACGAGCATCCGTCAGCGTTGCTGTGTAGATCAGCGAATCGCCAGGTACAGCCCACGAGTGAAACGTGACCTTCGGAACCTTGGCAAGAATGACGATGTGTTCGAAGTTGTTGATTTCGCCGAGCAGAATGCCGCCCGTTTGAGCCATGCCTTCGATCATCAACGAACCCGGCATGATCGCAAAACCGGGGAAGTGATCGTGCAGGTGCTCTTCCGCCAGGCTGACGTTCTTGACAGCTTTGGCGTACTTGCCACTTTCGAATTCGACGAATCGATCGATCCAGAACCAGCGCATGTGCCTTACCTTGAACCCTGACCAGTTGGTTCGTCAGAAGATTGATAACCAGCGGACGCCAGGACGCTGAGTCGCAAAGAAACGCCCAGTGAATTCTTCACGGACAAAAACCTCTTTGCGATACTCAGCGGCATCGCGACTTTGCGTCAGAAGAACTAGCCGGCGTTCAGCTTGTTCTCGACGAAATTCACAATCATGTTGACCGTGAAGAGGCTCTGGATATTTTCAACTTTTGGATCATCGGCAAAAGAGTCGATGTCAGCGTGCGGCATCTTCTCTTTCAGAGTGGCGATGCCCTCTTCGGTAACCTTGCCGTCTTCGACGAACGAAGCATCAGCAGCGAGGTTTTCCGGGAAGAGTTCGCCTCGTGGAATCTTGATTCCAAAGTTCTTTTCGAGACGGAAAACGATGTCCAGAAAATCGATGGACTCAGCGCCGAGGTCGTCGACCAGCGTCGCTTCTTCCGTTACTTC
>JADHNX010000194.1 GCA_016779365.1 Planctomycetaceae bacterium | reverse complement strand
AGTGGCTTTGCTCCCAACGGATGAGTTGTGGTCGGCGAAGACAGCATCGCCGTTAAATCGACAGCGTTTCTTAAAGACGAGACGGATCTCGCAATGTTCAATGGCTTATATGCCGCCTCAGGGCGAAAAATCGTCCGTCCACTTCTTTTCATGGTTCTGGCGGGATTTTCCCTGCCGGACTCGGGCGTTCCTGCCGCTGATACCGATTCTGCCGAGGAGGTGTCCGTCCCGCCAGGCTTTACGGCTCGCCTGTTTGCCGACGACGCGCTGGCCCACGACGTCTTCTCGATGACCATCAACGCCTCCGGAAATGTGGTGGTCGCCGGTGCTGGCTATGTCAAAACCCTCATCGATTCCGACGGCGACGGAACTGCGGACATCGCAACAACATTCGCTGATGGACCAAAGTCCGGCTCGCAGGGCATGTTCTTCCTCGGTCGAGACCTGCTCTGCACCGGCGACGGCGCCCTGCTGCGCTACAGAGACGCCAATGGCGACGGCCAGGCTGACGGACCACCCGATCGCTTCCTCGAATTTCAGACGGGCGGCGAACACGACGTTCACTCCATTCAGCGAGGCCCGGACGGCTGGTGGTATCTCAACGCGGGAAACTATGCGGGCATCTCGGATAAATACGTGACCGAACCCACGTCTCCAATCAAGCAACCGCAGGCCGGGGTCATCTTCCGATTGAAGCCCGACCTCTCTGGTGGCGAGATCGTCGCTCACGGATTCCGCAACGCCTACGACTTCGCCTTCCACTCGCTGGGCGATCTCTTCACCTTCGACAGCGATGGCGAACGCGATGTCTCGCTACCGTGGTATCGTCCAACGCGAGTCTTTCAGGCAGTGCCGGGTTCCCACGCCGGCTGGGTGACCCGCAGTTGGAAGCAGCCTGATTACTTTTTCGACATGCCGCCGGTCATGGCCGAGTTTGGTCGCGGATCGCCGACGGGCGTCGTCAACTACCGGCACGACCATTTTCCAGAGAAGTATCGCGACAGCCTGTTCGTCCTCGACTGGACTTACGGTCGAGTCCTCAATCTTCAACTGAAGAAACAAGGCGCCGCCTTCACCGCCACCACCGAAGAATTCATGACCGGCGTCGGGCAGTTTGGCTTTGCTCCCACCGATGCCGCCGTCGGCCCGGACGGAAGTCTTTACGTCAGCATCGGCGGTCGCGGCACGCGCGGCGGCGTCTACCGAATCCGCCACGTCGCCAATGAAAACCCAACTGCAACGGAGACCCGAAGCGTCAGCAAGGGATCAACATCGAACAACAACTCCGACACCTGGCCCGGCAACACAACGACCACCGAATCAAGAGTCACCGCGTGCCTGACCGCTCCGCAGCCGTTGTCGAGCTGGTCGCGGGCGATCTGGGAACCTCTCGCCAAAGCCGCTGGCCGAGACGCGTTTGCCAGTTCGGCCACTGATCGAAGCCGCGACGCCACACAGCGGATCCGAGCGATCGAAATCCTTGTCGAACGTTTCGGCGGCCTCGGCGACGCAACACTCAAGACACTGATCGAAGATCCGACACCCGAAGTCCGAGCCCGCACGGGATGGGCGATTGGTCGCACAACACCCGCTGCTCAAATCGTCGAAGTAATCACGCCACTGGTCGCTGACGCCGATCCGTTCGTCGGTCGAGTTGCCTGCGAAGCGTTACTCGGCCAGCCCGGCGAGCTGACCAGTGCCCCGCTGGCGGCAGCTCTGGCAAAACGGTTGAGCAGTTCGACCAGGTTCGACCGCATTGCGGCGGCACGACTGATTCCGCAACTCAGTAAAGAGACGTTCCGCACGCTCGCCGTGCAGGCCGCGAAGCTCGGCTGGTCCGCTGGTGTCGCCAACGCTTTCGGGTTCCTCGGTCGTAAGCCCGGCTTCAACGACTACGCCTTTGAAATCTCCCTGCGAGTTCTCGAACGCGACCTTCCCGCCGAACGAAAGCTCGAAGCCATCCGGCTCATGCAGCTTGGTCTGGGAGATCTCACGCCACCAAACAACGTCGCCGTGTTCGATGGCTACGCTCCCGCACTGGACCTCTCGGAATTTGACCGACAACTCGATCCCTATCGAATTCGTCTGGCAGAGCGTTTTCCGACCGGCGACGAACGTCTTGATTACGAACTCGCTCGCCTGCTCGCCATGCTGCAACCTTACAACGCGGCACTGCTGACGAAGATGCTGGCAAAGATCACCGAAGACTCGCACCCGACCGACGATCTGCATTACCTGATCGCCGCCGCGAGAAACTCGGCGTCGCGAGATTCCGATCACCGACTGGCTGTTGCGCGAGCCCTCGTCATGCTCGAACCGAAGCTCAAAGCCCGCAACCTGAACATCGACACGAACTGGGAACCTCGACTGAAAGAACTTGTAAAAACGCTCGTTGAATTTGACCCGCTGTTGCCCGACGTGCTGATTGAACAGCCCGAATTTGGCCGACCGGACCACGTTGTTTACATGAGCCAGCTACCGGGCGAGTTGCTCGACGCCGCCATCGAAGGCTTCTCGCGGCAGGTCGAAGCGGACTCTGACTACCCTTGGACCAACGACGTGGTATTCGTCTTTGGCGAGTCAAAGAAGCCCGAACATCGCCAGCTTGTCCGCAACCAGTTTCCCAACTTCGCAGTTCGTAACGCCGTGCTGATGGTTCTCTCAACGAATCCGGAAGAAGCCGATCGCACAAAATTCGTCGAAGGTCTGGAGACTCCGCAGGTCGAAGTCCTCGAAGCCTGCCTGACCGCACTCAGCAAACTGCCGCCGAGTAATGAAGGCGTCGAGAACGTTGCCCTCGTCCGCTGCCTGCGCCGACTGGGCACTGAGAAAAACGAATCCACCGCGCGACGCCTGGTCGTTCAGACGCTCCGACGAAATTCGAATCGCCAGTTCGGCTTCGTGCTGAACGCTCCGTCATCAGAACCACAAACCGCCGCAGTCAAAGCATGGACCGACTGGGCCATCGCCGACTTCCCGAACGAAGCAGTCGCTCTGACGTCAAATTCCTCGCCCGACGCAGCCGCCATCCTCGACCTGCTTTCAAAGACCGACTGGTCAACTGGCGACGCCGCTCGGGGTGAAAAATTCTTCAACGCACGGTCGTGCATCCAGTGCCACGGCGGTCGAAGTTCGTTAGGCCCCGACCTGGCCGGAGTCGCCAAACGCTTCTCCCGAGACGACCTCTTTACTGCGATCATCAACCCGAACCGAGACGTTTCGTCACGCTACCAGACAACGATGGCCGTGACCTCTGACGGTAAGGTTTACACCGGCCTTGTGATTTACGAATCAGTTGACGGAATGATTTTGAGAAACGCCACCAACCAGACCTTCCGCCTCGAAACAGCCGACATCGAAGTCCAGCGCAAACTCCCTCAGAGCCTGATGCCCCCCGGCCTGCTCAAAGGAGCCACTTCGCAGGACCTCGCCGACCTCAACGCCTACCTGCAAAGCCTCGGCAAATAAAACGGCAGGGTGCGTCTCGACGTACGACGCCATCGTCTATCCAGAATCGCAACCGGCGTGTCGAGATGCGTTCGACTTGACTGGCCCGTACGATTACCAGCCAGATAACACACACAGATAAAACATGACGGGCCTCTCTTGTCAGCGGAGTGGCCGACCTGCCAATCATCAACCTCGTTGCAGAGTGATTCATTAAATGCCCAGTCGTTCAATTACCGTCACGTCGGTCGAAGTGATCGATCTTCGAGTGCCGACTTCTGATCAGATGCTTGGCTCTGACCCGTTCCACAAAGAGCCGGACTATTCATCCGCCGTGCTGCATCTCGAAACCGATGCCGGTCTGCGTGGTGTGTCGGTCGTCTTTACCGTCGGAGCCGGCACTGACTGGCTCTGCTACGGGATCAGAGATCTATGCCAGCTGATTGTCGGCACCAGGCTGGAAGATTTTGCGGCGGCTCCGTTCAAGCTGTATCGGCGGCTGATCGACCATCACCAGTTACGCTGGCTGCACGATGGCGTCTTCCGGATGGCGGCTGGGGCAGTCCTCAACGCGATGTGGGATCTATGGGCGAAATCACTGGATAAACCGCTCTGGAAACTGCTCGTCGATCTCGAACCGGAATTCGTCGCGGACTGCATCGACTGGCGAAATATCAGCGATGCTCTGACGCGAGACGAGGCTGTGGAAATCCTTCGCACGAGCCGATCGAACGCTCAAAAGCGTGAAGCCGAAATGGCCGAGCGAGGCCCCAGAGCCTACTGCACCGCCGGATGGCTCGGTCTGAGTGATGAAGAAATTCTGGCAACGATTCGAAAACTGCAGGAGTTGGGATTCGATTCGTTCAAGCTGAAGGTCGGTCAGAATTCCGATCATGACGTGCAGCGAATTCGTTTTTTGCGAGAGGTCATTGGACCGTCGTCTCAACTGATGGTCGACGCCAATCAGTACTGGGGGCTCGTCGAGGCCAAACGTCACATTGAACGTTATCGGCCGTACGGCCTGAAGTGGGTCGAAGAACCGATCGCTCGCGACGACGTGCTCGGATATGTCGAACTGGCGGAAACATTTGCCGACGCGTCGTTCGGTTTTGCGTGCGGCGAGCAGGCTGCTTCGCCGGTCATCTTCAAGCAACTACTCAAGAGCGGAGCGATCAAGTTCTGTCAGATCGATGCCGTCCGCGTGGCCGGCGTGAACGACGTGATGGCGATTATCCTGATGGCCGCAAAGTTCAACGTGCCAGTCTGTCCGCACGGTGGCGGGATCGCGCTGTGCAACATGATTCAGCATTATGGCATGTGGGATCAGATCGCTGTTTCCGGTCACTCGGAAACTCAGCTTGTCGAGTACATCGACTTTCTGCAGGACGCCGTCGAACACTCAGTTGACGTCCGCGACGGTTGCTACGTGACGCCCACGGCACCGGGCTGGGGCCTGGAGTTTCTGCCCGACTTCATCGAGCAGCACCGGTTTCCCGACGGCGAAGTCTGGAAGAATCGCAGCCCACTCAAAAAGGGCGCGACTTATGAAGTAGAGAATTAATGACGAATGTTTGTCTGACTCGACTCCCCTTTACAGCGGAGTTTGTCGACGCAACTCTGCGAAGGCGTAACAAGGACACAAAAAACACTTTGCGACGCTCATGCTTGCCTGTTGGCTCTTCGGACAAGAAATATATTCAGACCACGGAACACACGGGGTAACACGGAAGAGTCGCTTTCCTTTCCGTGTTCATTCCGTTTCTTCCGTAGTTCATCTCATCTCGACAAAGTAACGCGAGTTCAACCATGCGACTCTTCAAAGACCTGCAGACTTGGTTCGCACTTTTTGTCGTCGCGGTTTGCCAGCTTGCAAACGCGGCTGAGCCGGTTGACTTTGCGAAGCAGATCAAACCCATCCTTCAGAAGTATTGCGTCAGTTGCCACGGAGGCGAGACAGTTGAATCCGGATTTCGTGCGGACTTCGGCAGCCTGATACTGGAAGGTGGCGATCGAGGAGCCGTCATTGTTCCGGGCGATGCGAAAAAGAGTTCGCTTTACCAGGTGCTGGTTGGCGAGGGCGACGTTGCTCAAATGCCGTTTGAACTGCCGAAGTTATCAGTTCAGCAGATTACCCTGGTCAAAGAGTGGATCGATCAGGGAGCGAAAGCCGCCGCAGACGACAAGCCATCTGCCGACGGGCGACCGACCAGCGATCACTGGGCGTTTCAGGCCATCCGCCGCCCTTCTCTGCCCGAGGTAAAGAACTCCAGCTGGCTGCTTAACGAAGTCGACGCGTTTGTACTGGCGAGACTCGAAGCCGAAGGGTTGCGACCTTCGCCCGAAGCATCCCGCTCGACGCAGATCCGCAGGCTGTATCTGGACCTGTTGGGGATCCTTCCGACTCCTGAAGAAAGCCGAAACTTCGTGAACGACGATCAACCGTTTGCTTACGAGCGTCTCGTTGATCGGCTGCTCGTTTCGCCTCGGTATGGCGAGCGTTGGGGGCGGCACTGGCTGGACATTGCCCGGTATGCCGATTCGAACGGCTTCACGATCGACGGAGCACGATCGATCTGGCCGTACCGCGACTGGGTGATCAAAGCAACGAATGATGACATGCCGTTCGACCAGTTCGTCATCGAGCAACTGGCTGGCGACCTCCTGCCGAAACCGACCACCGATCAAGTAGTGGCGACCGGATTTCACCGCAACACGTTAATCAACCAGGAAGGCGGAACGGACCAGGAACAGTTTCGTGTCGAGTCCGTCGTCGACCGAGTCAACACAACCGGTGCAGCGTTCCTGGGCCTGACTGTCGGGTGTGCCCAGTGCCACGTTCATAAGTATGACCCGATCACGCAGCGAGACTTCTACAGGCTGTACGCCATTTTTAACAACTGCGACGAGCCCAATGTTCCGTTGCCTTCTGAAGCTCAGGCTGCGGATCAGGCTCGCGTGAAAGCGGGTCTTGCAGAAATCGCGAAACAGCTGAAAGAGCACGATGCGAAACGGGCAAACGGGCAACCTGACTGGGAAACAAAGCAGGCAGCGATACCGGCTTCATCGTGGGATTTTCTGAAGCCGATCGAAGCCGTCTCAGAAGCAGGCGCGACCTTGAACAACGTCGACGAGTACACGCTGCTGGTCGGAGGCAACGGCAACATTCCGGCGACCGACGTTTACGTCGTCACGACTGAGATCCCCGCCGGTCGAGTCACCGCCTTCCGCCTGGAAACACTGACCGGGCCGCTGCTTCCGATGAAAGGTCCCGGCTGGGCGGACAACGGCAACTTTGTATTGAACGAGTTCGAAGTTACGAGCCAGCCGCTCGACGTAAAAGCAGATTCAGCCGCGACGAAGCTGACGTTTGCGACAGCGTCGACCGACTGGCAGCAGGAAGGTTACCCGGCTGAGCACGCCATCGACGGAAATATGAAAACCGGCTGGGCTATCAACGGCTCGAAGAAAAGTTCTCCCAACGTCAACCGCGAGGCCATCTTCGTCCTGAAAGAGCCACTGGAAACCGACGCTCCGCTGAAGATCACTTTCAAACTTCATCAGCAGCACAACGCTCCGAAATATCTGATCGGAACGTTCCGGCTGTCGGCAACCGATGCAGCGTCGGAACAAACCGTCGTGCCGCCATCGATCCACAACATCCTGCAGGTCGCCGCCGAAAAACGCGACGATGGGCAAAAGGAATTGCTGGCGGCGGCGTACGGGCGAAGCGATCTCAGTCGCAAACCGCTGGAAGCGACTCAGGCCAGACTCAAGAGCGAGGAAAGCGTCCTGAAAGCGGCCATTCCAACGACAATGGTTCTTCGAGAGCGAGCGAAGAACCCTCGCACCACGCACATCCACATTCGAGGCAACTTCCTGGAGAAAGGGGCCGTCGTTCAGCCGAACGTTCCATCGATTCTTCCGCCGATCGAGCCTGCTGAAACGCCGATCAATCGGCTCGACTTTGCCCGCTGGCTGTTTATGCCCGAGCATCCGCTGACGTCGCGAGTTTCGGTCAACAGAATCTGGCAGCGACTTTTCGGCATCGGGCTTGTTGAAACGGACGACGACTTCGGCACGCAAGGTGAGTTGCCGTCGCACCCGAAACTGCTCGATCGGCTGGCCAGCGAATTCATGCGTCTCGGCTGGAGTCAGAAGCAACTGATTCGCCTGATCGTAACGTCGGCAACCTACCGGCAATCGTCGCGAGTGACTCCGGAATTACTCGCACGAGATCCTCGAAATCGTTTGCTCGCCCGGCAAAGCCGAGTTCGCCTGGAAGCCGAAGGCGTTCGCGACGTGGCGTTGTCAGCGAGCGGTCTGCTTTCTCAGAAGATGCTCGGCCCCGGCGTTTACCCGCCTCAGCCGCAGGGCATTTATGTGGTGACTCAGGTCTCGAAGCAGTGGCCTGAAAGCAAAGGCGACGATCGATACCGCCGAGGTCTTTACACCTGGTTCTGGCGGTCGAGTCCGTACCCGATGTTGCCAACGTTCGACGCACCCGACGCCAACGGAACGTGTACTCGCCGCAACCGATCGAACACTCCGCTGCAGGCACTCACACTGGCGAACGACGGTGCATTTATGGAATTCGCGAAGGCACTTTCTGATCGTATCCTGAAAGAGTCGTCCGACTACGACGAAGCAAAAATCAGGTTTGCCTTTGACGCCGTACTCGCGCGGCAACCCAGTGACTTCGAGAAAGAACGACTGCTGGCCTTCGTAGCCGCACAGCGAAAACACTTTGAAGGAAACGCCGAAGCCGCCAAAGCAGCGGCTTCAGCAAGCCGCCCGGCATCAGCCGACGAAGCCGCATCCGCTACCTGGACGGCGTTTGCGCGAGTCGTCTTGAACCTTGACGAATTCATCACTCGCGAATGAGGTCACGATGAAAATTGTAAGTATCGACGTGATTCCTCTGA
>JADHNX010000193.1 GCA_016779365.1 Planctomycetaceae bacterium | reverse complement strand
GGCTCGAACTTTGGAGCTGTGACTTCTTTGACTTCTTCGCTGGCTGCCGGTCTCGGAGTCGAAGACGTGCTCGAGGAGTTGTAAGTCGACTGAGTGACTTCGTCCTCGATGCCTCGTACGCCCTTTTTGAACTCGACAATCCCTTTGCCGAGACTGCGTGCGACTTCCGGCAGACGCTTGCCGAACAGCAGCAAAGCGATCGTTCCAAAGATGATCAATTCAGGAAGTCCGGGAGCTCCACCAGGGAAGAATGCAAGAATAGCCGTCATGGGACACCTCACGTTTGGATATTGTTTTGATTTTGCGGAAACAATTTAACAGACGCCCGGCCTTTCCGAGGTCAAAGGCGTCGATGTTTGTTACGAATCTTTTCGGTCATCGCGACCATCATCGGAACCTTCGGAATCGGCGTCGCTGGCTCCCTTTTTAAACTCGACGACACTTCGACCGAGTGATTTCATGGCGCCGGGCAGACGATTGCCGAATACCAGCAGAATGATCACGCCGAAAATCGCGATCTCAATCCAGCCCGGGGCTCCGGGAATAAATCCAAATAACATTTTGAAACTCCTGACGTTCTCTCGCCGAAACAGTTGTCCGGTTGGTCTCGCGGAACCGGAAATCGGCTCCCGCGGACGAGATCCCCACACTTGAATGAACCAGAGCCGTCACTCGTACCGGGCGTAAACAATCAGGTAACGCTCGACAGAAATTACGCAGCCAACAGCGTGCGAAAACCTGTAGACAGACAGCGGCAACACTCAGAAAGCCTGTAACTCAGACGCCAAGCGAAAGATAGCGACGCACCTGCAGAGCCAATCAGCACAGGCAGCGTAAGCGACCGGTCAGTCGGACATCCGTCCCGAAGGGGATTCACAGACCATCTGGCATGGGGATGTCCACTCGGTTCGCCCGCGGGGAGCAGGTGGAGTGAGCGGAGCGGGGAGTGATTTTACGACTGCACTTCCCATTGTCAAACACGGTGACCCGATCCTGGGCAAGTCGTGTTCGTCGCAAAAGAAACAGGTCCAGGCAAATTACCGAAATCAGCCCTTCGTCATCGGTGAACTTCAGAACGAAACTTGTCAGGCTTCGGAATCTGGAGACGCGAAAAAGCCCGAATCATTCACGCGAACCAGACTCCAGATGACACAGCATCGAGTCTTGTTCGGCGAGCGTTCGGGCTCTTTTCAGACCTGACCGACTGCGGACAAACCATTAGTCGAAACCGTCGCCGACTCCCGGCCCAGTGTCGCCAGCACCAAAATCCTCGTTGAATCCAGTCTGGTCGAGCTTGTATTGCTCGATCGCCTGCTTCGTGTTTGTCAGCAGGAATTCGGGACCCGCTGGGAAATACTGTACATCGTCCCGCAGATAGTACGCCGATGGCAACGTTTGCCCACCGACCGACGTCTGGCAGCCGGTGGCCATCATGGCCAGACCGCAGACTCCGAGAATTGTGACAGCCTGTGTTCGCAGAAGTTCGAGCTTCATGCCAATTCCGTCCCGTTCATCCTGATGGGGCCTGTTTCGCCAGCCATGTCACGCGGAATTCACCGACAGCACATGGGTATCCGAAACAGTCATCGGCAATTCGGAAGCCGCAACTTCGGAGAAATCAGCATAATCCGGAGATCTTTCCCGAATTGCCTTCCGGCGACAGAATGGCGACCTGGCAAACCCTACTGAACGACCAGCTCGCTGCGGGCGTTGCTTTCGATTCGTCGAGCAGTCATGTCGACAGTGATCTCGGAAACGAACTGAAATTCGCTGCGTGGCTCGACTTCGCCCTTCGCTTCCTGAGAAATCTTGACCGTCCATTTCGCCAGCCCAAAGGGCACGGCATCGGAAAGGTACAACGTCGTTTCGTGCAGGACTCGGTCGTTCTGGCTTTCCTGCTCGAAGCTGCCGGTCAGCTTCGTGCATTGCACGTCTTCCTGGCCAACCTGCACAACTTCCGGCACGCTGCCGCGAGTCATGTCTTTGTAATGCCGCACCAGAGAGATCATGGGGTAAACCTGCAAAACTTTTGACGTGATCTCTTTGGGCGTCGGATCTTTGTCATTCGTTTTGCGAAAGCCACGAACAATTGGCAAAAAGGTGACCGGCAGTCCTTCACTGTTTCGGGTCTGGCCGATGACTGCACTTTCCGGCACCAGCACCTTGTAAATCCGTTCGCCCACCGTACCGGTGGCAATCAAACCGTCTTTTACGCGACCTGTCTGAACCTTAATTTCGATCCAGCGACACGGCTCAATCTTGCCTTTGAATTCAGCGTCTTCCTTGCCAACCGACTTGATCGTCAGATGCCGGATCCATTCCATTTCGAGATTCCCCTCGCTGGATCCAGGCTGAGCTTCCACCTGCCGGTACGTGCCTTCGTAGTGAACAAGGCTGCCGTCTTCCGGAAGACTCCAGATGATTCCCTGAGCAAACGCACCTGGCGACATCGCCAGGCAAACCAGTGTGGCAAGTAGAGGAACTGTTCGGAACATCGTCGTTCACGCTTTCTTTCGAGCCATCAGGCATCGCCTGAATCGACCACTCAACATCCGGATTCACGCCTCTGAGCACACAGAACATCGTCCCGCTCAGAAGCCTAGAAGTTTGACCGTTGCGACGCCGCGAAACAACAGGATTCACCGATCCGGCCCGCCATTCGCAATTGCCGACGAAAGCACGCTCCTAGAAAGTCGCTGAGCCGCACAACCGCTACGACATGACACGGCTGATTGAGCAGATTCAGACTGTTGAATAGGCAACCACGAAATACACCAATGACACGAAATCAAGAATGCATTTTCGTGTCATTCGTGTTTTTCATGGTTGAAAGACAATCTACGACATCAGCCAGCGAAAAAGCCGTGCTGAAGGCAGATCAGAAGGAACAACCGACGCGGCTGCCCCGCATCTCCCAAGGATATTCTCCGCCGCGAGATAGCCACTGCGAACGGCTCCTTCCATCGTCGCTGGCCAGCCGGTTCGAGTCCAATCGCCCGCCAATTGAAGATTCGGAATCGGCGACTGCTGGAGAGCCCGAATCTCGTCGACACCGGGCAACGGTGAAAAAACAGCACGATGCTCCGTAATCATTCGCCCCTTCAACAGTCGAGCTTCGTGATTGTCCGGCCAGACTTCCCGCAGCTCCGCGTCGACTTTCGCGATGACTTCCTTTTCGGACATCCCCGACAAATCGTGAGCCGCGCTGATCACGACCTGCAGCCGGCAACCTTGTTCGCCCCCCCCCTCACCTGCGGCTGAAACCGCGACCTCTCCTCCAAGGGGGAGAGGTGACCGGCAGGAAGGTGGCTGTACCGAACTCAACACCGTCCGGTTGAACATCCACTGGCTGAGTCGATCAACGAAGGTCGCATGAGGCAACTCAGTCAGCGGCTGGTCGTACCAGAGATGCACGCTGGCGATCGGAGCCGTTTCCAGTCGATCCAGCGCGGCGACGCCGGGGTGCTCAGACAGCTCATCCGGCAGCATCGACTTCACAAGGTACTGAGGAACTGCCAGCACGAATTCGTCGCCAGCCACTTCAGATCCATCACGCAACTCGACGCCCACAACGTGACCGCCACTCATCACCAGACGCCGCACTCCGGACTTCACTCGAATATCAGCACCATGTTTTCGCAACGCCGCTGCGATTCGAGTCTCGTAGACATCATCCAGCGGCACGGTCGGAATCGACACTTCCCAACCTTCGCGACAGCTCAAAAACCCGTCGACAAAAACTTTTCTGGCATGATGAAAGCTGATCCGGTCAAGCGACTCGCTCAGCGCACTGACCAGAATGAGATGCCAGAATCTGCGCTGCACCGTTTCCGACTGACGCTGCTCATCAAGCCATGCCTGGAATGAACGATCCGTTTCCAGTCGAGCCTTTGTCAGCCTTCTCAGGCCAAACGCAATCTGCCGCTTCTCGCCGAGCGTGAACCACGGCATCCTCAAAAATGACGACGCCAGATGAAGCGGCGCCGGCAGCGACGATGCCGCAAAGCGGACAACTTTCGTCTGTCCTGGCGGCCCGACGAAGTACAGCTCTTTCTGAGTTTCAAAAAGATCCGAACATCCGGTCGCATCACAGAAATGTCGAAAGCTCGTGCAGCATCCCATCGCGACGTGCTGACAGTTATCGATGGTTTCTCCGGTGTCGCGATCGACGATCGAGCTGGCTCGTCCGCCCAGCCGCGGCCGCGACTCAAGAACCGTTACCGCCATGCCTCGCGCAGCAAGGGCCGATGCAGCAGCCAATCCGGCCAGCCCGCCCCCCACAATCACAACGCGGCGAACTGATTCAGCCAGTGACGGCGTTGAATGTTCCGTGGCAAATTCGGTCATTGATGTTTCAGCAAGTGGGAAAAAGAGACGCTTCAAGCAATCATTGCCGAAGGAGTATAGTGCCCCCGTTTGAACTCCCCACCCTTCCCTGTGTCAGGGAATGCCGTCGAATCAAGTTGCCAATACCTGCCTGCGAAACACCAGCTTCGAATTCGTCGTTGTTCCCAAGTCGACCACTCACGAAACAGGCCTTGCGATGCGACACGCTCCCCACCACCGAATGCACCTGAAAGGCCCCTGGTTCTATGAGTGGCTCGACGGCCCACATGGTGACAACAGCAACGAAGATGGTGACGCCACGCTCGACAGTCCCCTACTGAGTGACTCGCGGGTTCGCATGCCGTCGTCAATGAACGACTCATTCGGCAAGGTGTCCGGGCGAGTCGTCTTTCGCCGACGATTCCAGCGACCAACAAACCTCGATGACAACGAGCGGGTTCACATCGCCTTCGACGGAATTGGCGGGCGAGCTGACGTCGCCGTTAATGGGCACCCGCTCGGCAGCCTGGAAAACAATGCGGAAACAGTCTCGTTCGACATGACAGACCTGCTCGAACCATCAAACGAGTTAACCGTCGACCTGACGATCTCCTGGAGCGATGATCAGAAACCCGGCGGGCTCTACGAATCAGTCGCCATCGAAATTCACCAAGTCAACGAGTGACTGGCCGGTACGATGGGGATGAATATTCTCCACACCGACACACCTGATTCATCCCGCCTGTCACTCACTGTTATTCACCTTTCAGTGACGGGCAGGTCGAGCCGGTAGCGTGGCGTTCCACGATAAAGCCTGACGATCAACCCGTAAGGCAGGACCATCGCGAACGCCGCAATGATGCGAGCATCGGTCAGGCTGCCATGAGTCAACGCCGCAAGGTTCCAACCGACTCCCGCGCCGAACATGCCGCTCAGAATGCTCAGCAGAACGAGGTCGCGATGCCAGCGGCGGGCTTGTGAACTGAACCGTTGTCTGAGCAGCACGCCGGCCCCCGTCCAATCGGCCAGGTAGAACAACCGCGACTCGATCCGCTGAAAGACAAAGACCGAGTACACATACCCGGCAACGCCCAGCGAGCAACCAATCAACGCACCAAAACTATCGTCAAACAGCGCGAGCACACATTGCGGCAGAATCGCCAGGAAGATGGCGATCCGCGATCCGATCATCGCCAGGGCGACAATTCTGGCCAGCAGGTCATGAAAAACAGACATTCAAACGAACCTCTGCGATGCTCACCGTCAGTCGAGCAGGTGTGAATAACCTCATCGCTATGCGTCTTCTCTTCTCATCCCGATTCGATCAGGCCAGTTCGGCAGTCGTGGTGGAAGTCGCATGTCCAACCGGAGCTTGCAGCAGACTGGTCAGCACTTCCAACTGCAATCGAAGGCGTTGTTCCGGCCAGTCGTCCACGACTCGCGAAGCCTCTTCAGCCGTGCAGCCAGTCTCGTGTCGGTAAAGTCCGATCGCTGCCAGAGAGTCGCCGTCAGTGACGAGCGAATCCATCCGTGAGACAAGCTGCTCGGACCAGTCGCCGACAAACTGCTGGCCGATCTCGCCAATCTGCGCGTGCAGAGCTTCACTGGTGAGATCGTCCCGGTCGTACCCCTTGCCCGCTCGCAGCACAAACGTCGCGCCGAACACCAGACCGATCCCAACGAACGCGAGAAACGACATCAGCCCGGCCTGCTTCTGCAGCGGACTGCTGATTGAATGGTTCACGGCTTCGTGAAAACCATCGGTCATGCAGACCATCGACAGCTTGCCAACCGCTGCGCCGAAACTCAGAGCCACGATTCCAAGGCACATCGCTCCAGCCAGACCGGCGGCTCGACTCCTGGCCTGTCGAACGCAACGAAGTCGATAAACCAGCCACGAAGCAAACCCCACGCAGAACAACGCCGGCAACATGCCACTCATCTGCCGAGCAGGAGCGTACAACTGCTCCGACTGTCCTGTCAGAGCCGCAGCGATCATCACCAGACCGGCGAATCCCAGATTGATCTCCAGCCCCAGGAGCAGGATTTCGTTCAGAGTGAATGTCAGTTTCAGTCGTTTCGTCATGATTCGTGACCCGATTGATCTGGATTTGGCCCTTTTGACAATGCTCATGAAAGCAGCTCACGAGAGCACCATCGAACAAAGCAACGCTCCGTCAGACTGACGGTGTGAGCAGGTCGTTACGCTCCGGTATAAACCTTCAGCGGCGATTCATTCGCCAGGACGGCAACCTGTTCATCAGCCGCAACTTCGATTTTGACAGGCGGACGTTGCTCGGGAACATCACCAGCTTCCGCAGCACGTCGCCGCCGCAGCAACTGGGCGGTTGGAGACAACTTTGCATAGTGCCCGTAAGCGATCGACGTCACCGTCGAGTTACTCCACGTCGCAACCCGTCGTACATCGTGGGGCTGAAAAACGATGCTCTGATCGTCCCGCATGAAACTGTCACGAAGCATGTGTCCGAGCAGGCAGGTCACGGCTGCATCCCCGTACTCTTCCCGAGCACCCAGGAACACATTCTCAAGACGATCGTCCGTCCGATAGTTGTACGCACACGCCGCTGCCCGACCCGACACCGTCAACGTACAGACCTCAACAGCGCCCGCGTCAACCGCCGCCGCGTGAGCATCCTTCAAGACGGTCAGCTCGCGATCAGCAGTTCGACCTCGGCCTTTTGAATTTCGGCGCACAGCCTCAAACACTCGAAACAAGTCCCATCGGCGATCAGTCGCTCCAACCTTGCCGCCTTCCGGTCGCCAGCGATGAAACGAAATCGGGCCACAATGCGTAACGACTTTTTCCGCCTGGATAAACTCGATGCGGGAAGACACGTGGCGTTCTCCCATGTACGAGTCCCAGCTTTCAGCTATCTCCACCACAGGGTGAGTGACCGCACCGTTTCGGCAGACTTTCAGCCGAGCGTTCTTCAGAGCGTTGCTGGTTCGCAGGTTGTCGTGACCGAACTCGTCGATCTGAGGAAGCTCCAGAGCCTTCCAGTTTCGCTGAGTTCTCCGCAGATAACTAAAGGCCGTACTTAAAGTCGCAGCGGGGTTCGGACCAATCGCGCCGTAGAACGGAACGAAAGAATTCGTCGGCCACGTCAGCACGGGCGTCGCCCCGAGTGCCGTCTCAATCTGACGAGTGACCAGCGGAACAATCCCGATCGGCTTCGTTCGCAGAGTCACCAGTAACGTGCGGAGTTCCTGTTTGTCACCATAGACTCGCCAGTAACTTCTCAGCCAGTCCCACGACTGCACGAAGGATGCGTTCGGAGTTTTTTCCCAGAGTTCCCGCCAGGTAACACGAAGATTGGCCAGCTCTTCAAAAGTGTTGATTTCCGAAACCGCAATCATCACAGCTCCCAGCGTGGCCAACGTGCCACAAAAGTGATTCTCGACCGATCGCCTGATGCTGAAGCCGTCGTCGCCGATGCTTCCGCGTCAGAGTTCGCGTCGGCATCCGAAGTCGATTCCGACGCCAAACCGACAATCGCAACCACCGTGCCGGGAACAGAAAACGAGCACCGTGAGACTGGCCAGAAACTGGTCGAGGCAGCATATCCAAACCCGCTCGCAGCCAGTCTGAATTCGCGTAAACACAGCTGGCGTTTGAGTTTCAGCCGGTCTCGTGGCCGCAAAGCTTCACCAGCTTCGCTGTTTCAGGAACTTGACAGCACGTTCGACAAAGCTGAACGCCACAAGGCGAGGGACGCCACAACGTTGACGAACGGCAACGTCGATGCGGTGAAGTCGCAACGTGTTTCCGTTTGGCACAATGTCAATCAGCACGGCGATCATTGGCTCCAACATGCTCGTCAGCCCTGCCCTTATGACAAAGCGACAGAATCACCACTCCGATGCCAACCACGGCGGAACCTTCCAGAACGGTCCACCAGACAGGCATCGATTCGGCAATGTCGACTCCGATCAGGATCCCACCAGCGGCAGAAATCACTCGCCCGTACCAGCGGATCAGCGATCGATATCGAACAACGTCGTTCGCAAGAACAAGCAGCATCGCTCCGTGAAT
>JADHNX010000192.1 GCA_016779365.1 Planctomycetaceae bacterium | reverse complement strand
TCCGCCTGCTGCCACGTTCGCAGCAGCCCCGAACTGTCGCCGCAAACCAGCAACCCATCCGGCGACCAGGTCAGCAGCGTGGTCGCGTTGTCAGTCGCTTTTCCGACCTTCGTCGACCGTCGCTCCGGCAGCCGCCAGACAATCACATCGCCCCTTGCCGAAGCCGCCGCCAGCGCCGCCCCGTCCTGCGACAGCGAAAGCTTCGTCAGAACTGCGGCGTCCGAGGCGAGGCTCCGCACTGGTTCAGCGGTCGCCTGCGAGCCTTTCGGGCTGAAAAAAACGAACAACCCGATCGCGACAACAACGGCCCCTGTTACCGAGGCTGCCACTGCAACGTTTGCCTTTCCGTTTCTTCCAGATTCGTACACAGGATTATTTCTGACGCTAGCTAGAGGGCAAGCAATGCGGACCCGAAACAGCTCGTCCCGGCTGACCTGAACAATGTACGGCACGAAGCCGTCTGGTTCCCATACGAGTCCTTCGATGCAAACTGCCTGCCGCCACCGGTTTCCTTCAAAATCAGGTTTTGCCCCGGTACCCTGTGCCGCTTAGAGGGTGCTTCGACGGATCGGGACCTCATCATCCCACGCGGGATATTTCGGTCTCAGCCGCCGGTGCACCCTCTCTTTGTTTGCCAACTGCCGCAGGGCCGGTTCTACCGGCCGGTCGGAACTGGCCCTACCTTGTTTCATGCAACTTGAAGAAGAGCCCCCATCATGTCGTACTTCCCCGAAGTTTCGAAGATCGAATTTGAAGGCCCGGACAGCAGAAACCCTCTGGCCTACAAACATTACAACGCTTCCGAAACGCTCTGCGGAAAGTCGATGGAGGAGCTGCTGAGGTTCAGCGTCTGCTACTGGCACACGTTCCGAGGCACCGGAGTTGACCCGTTCGGCGCTCCGACCATGCAGCGTCCGTGGGAAGACGGAACCGACTCGGTCGACATGGCGTTGAAGCGAGTCGACGTCGCCTTTGAATTCATCGAAAAGCTCGGTGCACCGTTTTACTGCTGGCACGATCGCGACGTCGCTCCGGAAGGCGCGAGCCTCAAAGAAACGAACGCCATTCTCGACAAGGTCGCCGCCAAACTGAAAGCCGAGCAGGAACGAACCGGCATCAAGCTGCTGTGGGGCACGGCGAACATGTTCTCCAACCCGCGATTCATGCACGGAGCCGCGACCAGTTGCAACGCCGACGTCTTCGCCTACGGAGCCGCTCAGGTCAAAAAGGCGATTGAAGTCACGCACGAACTCGGCGGCGAGAACTACGTTTTCTGGGGCGGTCGCGAGGGGTACCACAACCTCTTCAACACCGACATGAAACGCGAACTCGACCACCTCGCCAGCTTCATGCACATGGCTCATGAGCATGCCAAGTCGATCGGCTTCACCGGTCAGTTCCTCTTCGAACCAAAACCGAAAGAGCCGACCAAGCATCAGTACGACTTCGACGCCGCCGCCTGTCTGAACTTCATCCGTTCGTACGGTCTGGAAGACGTCGTGAAGCTGAACATCGAAACCAACCACGCCACGCTGGCCGGCCACACGATGATGCACGAGCTGGAGTACTCATCGATGCAGGGCTACCTGGGCAGCATCGACGCCAACACCGGCGACCTGCTGCTCGGCTGGGACACCGACCAGTTCCCGACCGACATCTACCTCACCACGCAGTGCATGCTGGTCATCCTGAAGCAGGGCGGCCTGGCACCAGGCGGGATTAACTTCGACGCGAAAGTCCGTCGAGAAAGCTTCGAACCGATCGACCTCTTCTACGCCCACATCGGCGGCATGGACGCGTTCGCTCGCGGAGCCAAGATTGCCGCGAAGATCATCGAAGAGGGCCGCCTGTCCGAAATCGTCAAAGCCCGCTACAGCAGTTGGGACAGCGGCATCGGAGCCAAAATCGAAGCCGGAGAAGTCAACTTCGCCGACCTGGAAACCTACATGCTCGAAAAAGGCGAAGCCGCCCCGAGCGGCAGCGGCCGCCAGGAACTGATCGAAAACCTGATCAACGAGTACATCTAAGCAGCGAGCGGCGGCGTAGGGTGCGCCTCGACGCGCCTTATCCGACTGAATCAGTGCGAATGATCGTTCCTTCAGTTTTAAAATGCTCAGGAAATATTCCGTAAGAGGGCCTACTTTGAGCGACGTTCACAAGCGGTGCCCCCTCTGTTTTCAAGAACTGAAGCAGACCCGTGAAAACAACGGGTGCGCGGCGGGCGTTGATTGCCCAAGATGCGGCCAGTTTAAGATCGCCGTTCCACTGCTGGGAAATTTGAACGACGAGGAACGCCGACAATTGGCTGGGGTCACGCGCGAAGCCCATGATCTAGGCCGACTCACGCTCTTGATTACCGAAGAATCTCGACATGACCTAATTGCTTCGGTTCCACGCCGAATCCAGGAACGTGCGGTTCACTTACTTGCCGCGATCGCCCGTCGGACCGAGTTTTTCGGTGATCGGGTTGAGTTGTTTAGGGAAGATGATGTCCCGCTCGTCTACGCGAAAAACTTCGACGAATTCGCTTCATTTGTGAACTATCTTGATGAGGCGCAGCTGATTAAACGCGACACTTGGACCACTGGTCCTTCCGTTTCTGTCACGGTGACGGCCAGTGGATTTGAGATGCTGGAGACTCGCCATCCGACCGGAGCTGAATCCGATTCCGCTTTCGTCGCAATGTCGTTTTGCGGCAGTCTCCAGAGCGTATTTCTCGAGGGCATCAGGCCGGCAATCAAAGATGACTGCGGATTTCGTCCTGTCCGGATTGACCTCGAAGAACATAACGATGACATCATCGACAGAGTGTTTGCTGAAATCAGAAAGTCCCGTTTCGTTGTTGCTGACTTCTCGCAGCACCGCAATGGAGTGTACTTCGAAGCTGGCTACGCAATGGGGCTCTCAATTCCTGTGATCTGGCTATGCCGAAAGAGCGAGATGGCATCCGCACATTTCGACACAGAACATTTCAATCACATCGCGTGGGAAAGCGAGTCTGAATTGCGAGATCGCTTGGCAACTAGAATTCAGGCCACTATCGGAATGGGACCCCTCGCGGGTGGCACTGGTTGATTCTTGCTGATCACACGGGTGACACCGGTTGATTTCAAGGATTGAAGGGTGGCACAGGTTGCTTGCTCGCGGGTGGCACAGCCAGCATGGCTGTGTGCCGCAGGCACAAGATGCCGCGCCCTCAGCTTGCAGTGTATCGCCAGTAAGGTAGGGCCGGTTCCTACCGGCCGTTTCAAGGGCCGCAAAGATCTGGTCGGCCGGTGGGAACCGGCCCTGCCTGGCTGCTGCGAGAACGGTTGCGCTTTGCCGAAGAGTGCCCGTCATGAATGAACCGGCTTTTTGCAGGGTGCGTCTCGACGCACCAACGCAGAATTTGCCGATCGTGATGGTGCGTCAAGACGCACCCTACGTCACTGGTTGGCCGTTGGGAACCGGTCCTATCTGGCTGGCCGGTAGAGACCGGCCCTGCCGGCAGTCGATGTTGCTTTCTCGGAACCAGTCGGTGTGGAATTTTTCGCCGCGAGGCTTGGCGGGGAGCCGCCGCTCCACCGGCTTCTGTGCTGGCAGCCTGGCATAGCGTTTAGCTCTTTTTCGCAGGTTCGATGTGGAATGCTGCGAAGAGTTTTCAGATCTGACGCATCAACCGAACTTCGGTATACCTCGATTTGCACAAGTTGCGACTCCAGAGGAGCACGCAGCGGGGTTCGAAGTGCTCGGTCCTTGAATTCCTGTTTCCTTAATACCGAGTCCGTGCCATGCGTGAAGTGTCTCCTGCGTCCTTTCGTCGCCATCGTGGCTTTACCCTGATCGAATTGCTGGTCGTCATCGCGATCATTGCGATTCTGGTCGCCTTGCTGCTGCCCGCCGTCCAGCAGGCTCGCGAGGCCGCTCGACGCAGCGAGTGCAAGAATAAGCTGAAGCAACTGGGGCTGGCGTTCCAGAACTACCATGACGTCCACAGCGTATTTCCCCCTGGCCTGATTAATCGTCCCAGCTCAGGCAGCTGGACGGGCAGGTGCACCACCATGTCAAACGGTGCGGGCCTTCCCAATCAGGAAGCTCGAATGTGGGGCTGGGGAACGTTCGTCCTTCCCTATGTCGACCAGGAACCACTCTACAGTCTCCTGCAACCTGATGGCTGTCGCATGCCAGATGCCGGCGCGACGTTCGGCGCAGACACCCCACTCGACGATGCCGTACTGGCCTTTGTTTGCCCATCGGACACTGGTGACGTAACGAACGCCTTTCTCCAGGGTTATTCGAAAAGCAATTATGTCGTCAGTGAGCAAATCGGGGCTAATGACTCGAAAGTACAGATTCGCGACATCACTGACGGCACCAGCAACACACTCATGGTGGCAGAGCGCCGCCTGAAAAGGGATCCCGCCGGAGACCGTTGGAGCGGGGCGATCGTCTGGGGGCGTGCGAACACCACAGATGCATCAAACAAGTTCCGAGTGAACTGGCCAATCAACACTCCGACCGCCACGACAGCGAACAACGCCATTTCTGGCGACAATGGCTGTACTCGGCACGGCGCAAGCAGTATCCACACAGGTGGGGCACACTTCCTCTTGTGCGATGGTGCCGTGAAATTCCTCAACGAGAATATCGCTCACAATCCAGCCGCTGGCAGCACAACAACATGTCTTGGAATGAACTCAAACATGGCAGGACCTCAGTTTGTCTGGCAGAACCTCTACTTCATCGATGACGGCAATGAGGTGACTGTCGACTGATTCGTGGTGCCCTGTGTGGACACGCACGAAGCATCCCCGCAGATATTCGAGCTGCGGGGCGTGCTTCCGGGTTCCTTAAACGGATCATGGTCCGTTTGAAGAAGCTGTTTTCTGTCAGTAATCCATATGCTGCTGTACCGAATCCCGGTCCAGCAGCTCTTCAATTCCGCTCTCCCGGATCTTGAGTACACGAGCATGCGTCGCACAAAAATCTTTATTCCGTTTCTGGGTCTCGTGCTTGCTTTCGGAACCGTATCAGGTTGCAGTAAGTCGCCTTACGAGGGCGAGCAGCGATTTCCGCTGACAGGCACAGTCACTCTGGACGGCGAACCAGTTGACGGAGGAACGATTTCCTTCATTCCGTCGGTCGAGACCAAACGAGTTACTGGCGGGCCAATTGCCGGTGGCAAATACACCGTTCATGAAAATTCTGGAGCGAACGCTGGTGAATACCGAGTTGAAATCCACTGGCTGAAACCAACCGGTGAACAGTTCCTGGATAAGGACGACACCGGAGAAATGATCGATGTCGTCACTGAGGCCATTCCGCAAAAGTACAACACGTCGACAGAACTTGTGGCTGAAGTTTCGGCCAGCCAGACGGAATTCGATTTCTCACTAACATCGAAATAGCTCGCCGAACCAGGCAACTTGAACCGAGCTGTCCGAGCCGCCGGATGTCGAGGGGATCAACCTGGAGGAATGCAGGTATGAAAAAAGCCCGGTCGTTGGTGACGACCGGGCTTTCTTTTGAACTCCAACTGGCCAGTGAGAACCGGCCCTGCCGTTAGTCGATGTTGCGTTCGCGGATCCAGTCGGTGTGGAATTTTTCGCCGCGGGGCTTGTCGGTTCGCTCGTAGGTGTGAGCGCCGAAGTAGTCTCGTTGAGCCTGCAGCAGGTTGGCGGGAAGACTCGCTCGGCGGTAACCGTCGAAGTAAGTCAGAGCCGCGCTGAAGGCCGGGACCGGCAGGCCGAGCTGGACGGCTGCGGCAACGACTCGACGCCATGCTGGCTGAGCAGCGTTGACTTCGTTCTTGAAGAAGTCATCCAGCAGCAGGTTTTCGAGTTGCGGGTTCTTGTCGAAGGCGTTCTTGATGTCCTGCAGGAAGACCGAACGGATGATGCAGCCGCCTCGCCAGAGTAGAGCTATCGGGCCGTTGTTCAGCTTCCAGCCGAACTCTTTGGCTGCCGCATTCAACTGAACGTAACCCTGGGCATAGCTGACGAGCTTCGAGGCGTACAGCGCCTGACGCACGTCGTCGATGAACTGCTGCCGGTCACCTTCGAACTTGCCGTCCGGTCCAGAGAGAACTTCGCTGGCTCGAACTCGCTCGTCCTTCTGTGACGAAAGGCAGCGAGCGTAAACGGCTTCGGTGACGAGTGTTGTCGGAACTCCGAGTTCCAGAGCGTGCTGACACATCCAGCGGCCCGTTCCCTTCTGCCCGGCGGTGTCGAGAATCTTGTCGACCAGGTCGCCGTCGCCCTCTTTGTCAGCGACGGTGAAGATGTCTCGCGTGATCTCGATCAGGTAGCTGTCGAGCTGGCCTTCGTTCCACTCTTTGAAGACTTCGAAGAGTTCCCGGTTGGTCAGTCCCAGACCATGCTTGAGGATGTAGTAGGCTTCGCAGATCAGCTGCATGTCGCCGTACTCGATTCCGTTATGCACCATTTTGACGTAGTGCCCGGCTCCGGCTTCGCCGACCCATTCGCAGCATGGGATGTCGTTATTCTCGCCGACCTTCGCGCTGATGGCCTGCAGGATATCTTTGACAAACGGCCAGGCTTCGGGGTGTCCGCCTGGCATGATGCTCGGACCTTTGAGAGCACCTTCTTCGCCGCCGGAAACTCCGGTGCCGATGAATCGGAAACCCTGTTCGGCGAGTTCGACGTGACGACGGTTGGTGTCGACGTAATCGGCGTTGCCACCATCGATGATGATGTCGCCTTTGTCGAGCAGCGGCTTCAGCGAATCGATGACTGCGTCGGTTCCTCGCCCGGCCTGAACCATGATCATGATTCGGCGAGGCGCTGCCAGGCTGTTGACGAAATCTTCCAGTTGTTCGTAACCGTGGATTCGGTCAGCGGTACCCTCTTCGACAACGCCTTCCGGGCGATTACCCAGGCCGTTGACGAACTCAGTCATCTTTTCAGTCGTGCGGTTGTAAACGGCGACGTTGAACCCTTTGTTGGCCATGTTCATGACCAGGTTCTGCCCCATGACAGCCAGGCCGATGAGGCCGATATCGTTATTTGCCATTGTGAATGTTCTTTGCAAATGAGTGGATGCAGGGCCGGTTCCCACCGACCGCCAGAATGAACCAGGACGACCGGCGGGAACCGGCCCTACCAGTTTCAAGGGCTCAGCGTTGAATTCGAGCGGAACCGCCGGCGGCGAAGGCTTCGACCTGTGACAGCGATGCCATTGTTGTGTCGCCGGGGAAGGTGGTGAGCAGTGCTCCGTGAGCCCAGCCGAGTCGCAGAGCTTCTTCAGGAGACTTGCCACTGAGCAGGCCGTAAATCAGACCGGACGCGAATCCGTCTCCGCCACCGACTCGGTCAAGGACGTCGAGTTCGGCCTGGGGAGCCTGGAAAGTTTCGCCTTCCAGCCACAGCACGGCGCTCCATGAGTGGCGGTTGGTGGTGTGGACTTCCCGAAGAGTCGTCGCGACGGCTTTAACGTTTGGCAGTTCTTTGGCGACGCCTTCCATCATGCCGAAGAAGGCACTTGGATCGAGCTTGCCGGACTTTTCGACGTCCTGGCCTTTGATGCCCAGACCCATCTGCAGGTCTTCTTCGTTGCCGACAAGCACGTCGCAAAGTTCGACAATGCTTCGCAGTGTCGACTGGCAGGTTTCCAGACCGCCGGAAATCTGCCACAGCTTCGCTCGGTAGTTCAGGTCGAAGCTGACAATTGCTCCGGCTTCTTTGGCTGCTTTCATACCTTCGATGATGACTCCCGGAGTCGTCGACGAAAGAGCGGCAAAGATGCCGCCACTGTGGAACCAGCGAACTCCGCCAGCGTCAGCGAAGATCTTCTTCCAGTCGATATCGCCAGCCTTGAGCTGAGCGGCGGCCTCGTTCGAGCGGTTGTAGAAGACGACCGGTGCGCGAACTCCGCAACCCTGATCGCTGTAAACGGTGGCCATGTTCGGGCCGTTAACGCCGTTGTGTTCGAACTCCTTGTAGAACGGAGTCACGCCCATCGCGCGAACTCGTTCTTTGATCAAGTCACCCAGCGGGTAATCGACCATTGCCGTCGCGATGCCAGTGTTCATGCCGAAGCAGTCAGACAGGTTGGCAGCACAGTTGAACTCACCACCGGAAACATGGATCGCACACTGGCTGGCTTTGCGGAATGGGACGCGGCCTGGGTCGATGCGGTTGACCATGGCTCCGAGTGCCAGAAAGTCGAGGCCACCTTCGGCGGGAATTGTCAGCATGATGTTTCCTTTAATTGTCTAAGGTCGTCGTGAGTTTGTTCTTTTGAGCGAACTGGTCCCAGGCGAGCGCGAGGGAGTTACAGGTTTCGCGAACGGAATCCGCCCGCGTTTGAGTCTGGTGTCGCCGACAAAGCTGCCCTGCTGGTCGGAGGCGTCGCGTCCGCGCGTTGCCAGAAAGCTCAACAGCCTGGCGGGCATAGACTTAG
>JADHNX010000191.1 GCA_016779365.1 Planctomycetaceae bacterium | reverse complement strand
GTGGTCGTCGGTGCGGAAGTCTGTCGAGCGAGTGACTGCCGATTTTCGTCCCGACTGGGTCGTCAGCTACTGGGCACACCCGGATGGCGATGCGGGACTGCGTGCTGCTCGTCTGTTGGGAGCAAAGTCGGCGGTGATCATCGGCGGGTCAGACGTGCTGCTCCTGACTCGGAACCCCAAACGCTGTGCTCAGATCAAGCGAGTTCTTCGGGAAAGCGATGCCGTGCTTGCGGTTTGCGAAGGGCTGAAGCATCGAGCCATTGAACTCGGCGCGTCACCCGACCGAGTCCACAGAATTTACCAGGGCATCGACCCGAAAGTTTTCTGCAAGGACGACCGGTCGGCAGCTCGTGGTCGGCTCAATCTTTCGCCAACAGATCCAGCGTTCGTCTGGGTTGGTCGAATGGTGGGTGTCAAACGTCTGGATGTGCTGGTGACTGCTTTTGAACTGGTTGTGAAGCAGCGACCGGAAGCGAAGCTGTATCTCCTCGGGGAAGGGGCGTTCGAACCTTCGATTCGCCAGTTGGTTGAGAATCGCCGTCTGTCTGAATCTGTGATTTTTGTCGGAGCCGTTCAGCAGAGTGAGCTTCCTGACTGGTATCGAGCCGCTGATGCAACGCTGCTGTCCAGCGAGTCCGAAGGGTTGCCAAACGTACTGCGAGAATCACTCGCGTGTGGCACGCCGTGGGTCTCAACCAACGTCGGCAGTGTTGAGGAAATCGCGGCCGCTGATCACTCAATCATTGTTCCGGTTGGAGATGCTCAGGCTATGGCTGAGGGAATTCTCCAGAGTCTGGAACCCGTTTACAAAATCGGAGCGGCCGCGTACCGCGCGAAAACCTGGCGTGACACAGCGATCAGGCTGGCGGGGATCCTGTCTGGAAACAACGTCGACGACGCCTTGCTGAAAATCGCCGGTTCGAAACTTTCTGTCGCGGAGAAGGGGGCATTGGTATGAATGTCCTGCCTGATGGAACACCCATCCGCCGCGTGCTGGTTGTTGCGTACGTTTTTCCGCCAGCTGGCGGCGCGGGCGTGCAGCGTGTCACGAAGTTTGTGAAGTACCTGCCGGAGTTCGGTTGGGATTGCTCGGTGCTGACTGTTGCCAATCCGTCGGTGCCAGTGTTCGACGAGACGCTGGCGAAGGACGTTCCCGAGTCGACGGTCGTCCGTCTGGCGAAAACGCTGGAGCCAGGGTACGCGCTGAAGAATGCCGTTTCTGCCGGAAGTGGTGGAGCGAGTTCGACAAAACAGTCCGGCGGGCTGAAGCAGTTGATCAAGTCGGCTGTGCGAGCTGCTGGAAACGCCTTCCTTCAACCGGACGCGCAGATTCTGTGGTACCCCGGTGCCGTCAAGGAAGGTCTGCAACTTCTGAGCGAACTGAAGCATGACGCCATCTTTGTGACGGCGCCGCCGTTCTCGTCGTTTGTTACCGGAGCGGCGCTGAGTCGACGGAGCGGGCTTCCACTGATCGTCGATTATCGGGACGAGTGGGGGATCAGTAACCGGTTTCAGGAGAACCGACAGAAGTCCAGCTTCTCTCACCGTTTACAGGATCGAATGCAGCACAAAGTGCTGCGACAGGCTTCCGCCGTGATTGCGACAACCGGTCGAAGTGCTGAGTCTGTTCGTCAATCTGTTGAGCGAGCTGGCAGTTCGGCGACCGTTTCCTGCATTTACAACGGGTACGACGCTGCCGATTTTCCAAAGGTGGCGGATGACGCTCTGAATTTTTCAACTGGAGACTCGACCATCCATCGTGAAGCGTCGGACTTGAAGCCAGAAGAGGCAACGCCGTCGAATGAGCGGCCCCTTCGAATTGCCTACGTCGGGACACTGTGGAATCTAACGTCGATCGAGCCGGTTGTTTCAGCGCTTGAAAAACTGGCTGCCGAGGATCGAAAGAAGGCTGAGCGAATTGAACTCGTTGTGGCCGGACGACGCACGGACGCTCAGGATGAAATTCTTGATCGGCTTGAATCGCTGCCGTGC
The DNA here is from genome assembly GCA_016779365.1 of Planctomycetaceae bacterium. Taxonomy (GTDB): domain Bacteria; phylum Planctomycetota; class Planctomycetia; order Planctomycetales; family Planctomycetaceae; genus JABMPE01. The sequence goes on along the minus strand of JADHNX010000191.1, from coordinate 6,423 downwards.
CGACTGATTCGCGAGGACTATGTCGAGCACTGCCGCGCGATCGAGATCATGAGTCAGGCGGACGTTCAATGTCTGCTGCTGTCCGACGTGCCCGAAGCGGGGCGCGTTGTGCCGGCGAAAACGTTCGAGTATCTCGCGCTGGGACGAAAGATTCTTTACGTCGGCCCTGACGGGGAAGTGAGCGAGATCCTTTCCGGGTTTTCTCAGGCAGAATCATTTCTTCCGGCAGACGCAGACAGGATTGCGGATTACCTGAGTCGTCAACTTGACGATTTGGCGAACGGCTCGGCGTCAGCAAAGACCGCATCGGCCACTCGGTTTGAGCGGCGATCACTCACGCGACAACTGGCGGAGTTACTGAACCAAACGTGTGGTGCGCGTTCCGCCTTACCGCCAGTTCACGAGGATGCGGCCGCTGAAGTTGCTGGCCGCCAGGTTGCGGGGGCCACCGCATGATTGAATTCATCTTCTGGTTCAGCCTCGCCGGATTGGTTTACGTTTACATCGGCTATCCGCTGCTGGTGAAGGTGCTGGCACGACTGTGTCCGATGCGTCGGGAGCGGCATTCTGTCGATCAGAAAGTCTCGCTGGTCATCGCCTGTCACAACGAAGCCGAGCGAATTCGCCACAAGCTTTCTGTGCTGCTGCAGTCGTCGCAGGCTCGTCTGATCGGCGAAGTGCTGATCGGATCTGACGGTTCAACAGACGGGATTTCATCCGCGCTTGCATCCGTCAACGATTCACGAATTCGGCTGGTCGAGTTCTCTGAACGTCGCGGCAAACCTGCCGTGCTGAATGATCTGATTCCGCAATGTCAAAGCGAGATTGTCGTCCTTTGCGACGCTCGGCAGATGTTGTCTGACGATGCGATTCCGGAACTGCTGGCGAATTTTGCTGATGAAAAAGTGGGCGTTGTTTCCGGAGAGCTGATGTTTCGACCGTCGTCCAGCGACACGACAGCGGGAAGAGGCATTGGTGCCTACTGGCGATATGAAAAAATGATTCGCCGCGCGGAAGCTCAGTTTCGCAGCGTGCCGGGAGCGACCGGAGCGTTGTACGCGATCAGGCGGGCTGCGTTTCGCCCAATACCGAATTCAACATTGCTCGACGACGTGGTGATTCCCATGACTGCGGTGACGCAGGGGTGGAGATGCGTGTTTGAGCGGAAAGCGATCGCGTGGGACGATCCTTCGGACTCTCTCGGACGAGAGGCGATTCGGAAACGGCGAACGATCGCTGGCGCGGTCCAGTTGATCATCCATCATCCGTCCTGGCTGCTGCCCTGGAATAATCCAATCTGGCTGGAATACGTGTCGCACAAACTGCTGAGACTGGTTTCGCCGGTCATGTTGCTGACCGTTGCCGTCACGAACGTCCTGCTGATGAACCAGCTTCCGTACTTGCTGCTTCTGTTGTTGCAGGGCTGTTTCTACTACTCAGCCTTCGCGGGCTGGCTCTGCCAGAAGATCGGGCGACCGTCATCGATCTTCGGCGTTCAGGCGATGTTTCTGACGTTGAACGTGACGACCGTTGCCGCTTTGTTTGACGCAATGCGCGGTCGGTTTCGAGTGACGTGGCAGCGGTCGTAACTGATCGAGTAAATCGAGTAAGTGATCGCCGACTACTTCGCCGGAAGCTGACCGATGAACCCTCGGAGCAGGGCGATCTTCTCGGGCGGGATGATGTCCGTCGTCCTGGCGTAGTCAAAGACTTCGACGATGAATCCTTTGGCGGTGGCTTCCTGTCCCGCCAGTTCGTAGGCCAGTTCGCGAGTCTGGACGTCCTTAATCGCTGCCACCAGTTGGAAGGCATCTTTCTGTCGGTCGGCGGCGATCAGGCGGGAAACCAGCCGCAACATCGTTTCCTGCTGCCATCGCTTGTCGGCCTCTTCGTTATGGACCTGAAGGAAGTTGGCGAGAATGTTTGCTCCGGTCTCTGGCTTGCTGCTCATTGCGCCGTTTGACGCCTGAAACAATGCCACGCCCCGAGGAGCTTTGAGTTCGCCCAGTTGCTCCTTTGTGACGGCGGTTTCAACGGCCGCTATCTTGTCAGTCAGTTTCCGGACTCGGAAATCGTTGTAGATGGCTTTAGCCAGATTCGTCCTGAACCACGGTTCGCCAGCAAGGCCCGTCGGTGACGTTGCTGCCTGTTTCTGAACTTCCTCCCAGATCTGGTCCGCGAATCCCCAATCCAGAACTTCGGTGAGGATTTGCTCCTGAAGTGTGAATCTCGCTTCGGCAGCGCCACGGAGTTGGCGCGCCCGGTTTCGGTAATTCTGGTAAGCACTCCGCGCTTCGTCGTCGGTCAGCAGGTTTTTGAGTGCTTTCAGTTCGCTGACGATTGCAGATTCGCCTTGCCGCTTGATTTCGTTGAACGGTTCGTCGGCAATCGAAAGTGCCGGAGCCATCGTTCGGCAAACATCCATCGCGAGCAGAACCGACTTCCAGGCCGCGGCTGAATCTCCAACTGCCGATTCAGCATGAGCCAGTTCAGCGGCAGCGAGAGCCTTCCGTTGAATCGGCAGGGCCGCTGGAAGTTCAAGATCGGCGTTCTCTTTCAGCGCCTGCAGGTCGATTGTGAATGCCGGCTCGGCCGCACCAAGCAGTTGCCTCGCTTTTTCAAGCGGTGCCGCTGCCAGTTCGGCTTTACCCAGCCCGTGCAGCGTCAATGCGCAACGGCTTAGAATTTTGGCCTGAGCCGTTTTATCAAGCGACGCAATTTGCGCCTCGATTCCGCTGAGCGGTTTGTTGTCGGCAGCGAGCAGCAACGACGCTTCGGCCCACCCGGAAATGCAGTCTTCAATAGTCGGCTGATCCGGAGCCTGTCTGGCCAGGGCGATTGCTTTGTCAGACAGCCCGCGAGCAGTCAGCGATACCGTCACGGCAACCCATTGCGGAGCTGACCAGCCGGTGACCGGACGCATGGGAACAGCCTGATCGAATGGAATTCCGCGGATCAATTCTGAACGGACTCGCGATTCCAGGAACTGTCCCAATGGACCGGCGTCATTGCGTTTTTCGAGCAGTGTGATGGCTTCAGGGACGCGATCGGTCGCCACCAGAATTGCAGACAACTCGGTGATGGTGTCGGTTGCGTCAGTTCCGAACGTCGGAAGATCCTGAACGAGTGGCATTGCACTATCGACCGCTTGTTTTGCGCCTGCCGTGTTTCCCGTCTCCAGATGTTTCCAGGCGACCTGAACCAGCGGAAGAATTCGGTAGTACTTAAGGTTGGCTCCGACTTTATCGAGCTGAGTCAGTTGCTGTTCGACTGCGGCGAAGTCTCCAGCGATGGCATACGCTTCCGCAGTCAGTCGTCGGCAGAACGGCTTCCGCTGATTTCGGTCTCTTTGCAGCGAAGTGTGCGACATCAGCTTCAGCGATGTGTCACGCATTTCGGCAACGGGTGGACCTTTGGGCGTTGGTGGGACAACCGGTTGGTCAGGTTTGGTTGTTTCCGTGTTGTCCGGTGTTGTGACGGAAGTTGTCGGTCGCGACGGATTGTTGCCGAGTTTGAGCGCCAATTGCTCTTCGGGGGTCAGTTCTTTAACGGCAGGACCGGAAGTGAAAAAGAACGCTCCGCCACCAAGTACCGCAGCGGCAACAACGGCGATACCAATGTAGGCACCGATCGACAGTCCTTTTGAAGCTGTTTCGGCAGCCAGCGCTTCCGCCTCGGCTGCCGCTGCTGCCGCTTTGGCTTCTTCGGCACCTTCGTCAGGAGGAGCTGTGAATATCGGGACGAGGCATTCCTGGTTGGCACAACGAACTTCTCGGCCCGCTGCTTTCTTCGACTGGAAACCGGCGGTTTCGCACATCGGACAAACGATGCGATGCAGCTTTCCTTTGGCCGGCTTTGGCAGAAGCTGAACAGCTTTACGAGTGGCCGGCGACGCGACATCGAATGGATCGTCACTCGCCGGCTTCTCGGCTTTGGCGGCTCCGGCTTTGTCCTTTTTCGAGCTGCCAGCTTTGGGGCGGCTTTTGTCTGACGGAGCCGTTGGGCCTTTCGGTTTTGCACCGGGCTTTGCCGACATCGAAGCGCCGCAGAACGGGCAATCTTCGGCATCTTCGTCGAGAACTGACTGACCACAGGAAGGACAGGAAGGGAGGTCCATGCTTCCTCACCGTATTCTAAAAGGGGAAATGAAACTGCGAAGGGAAGGGCCGAACTGCCGCGAATTCTGCAAATTCGCACGTCCGCAAGGATATCAGCTCATCAGATCAGAGAACAGCCGCGCTGACGGCGTTAGCTGTGGTTATCAGGTGGCTGTTTCCGGGTTGGTCGCTGGTTGCCGTTTTCGAGCGAACGCTTCAAGTGACAAAACGGCAACGGTGGCAACAACTGCCAGACCGATGGCGACAAGCGTTGAGCTGCTGGCAAAATCGGGCGCGATATTCACAAACTGTTTCAACTTGAATTCAGTACCCGGTGGTGTGAGTTCGAGTTTGAACGGCCAGAGCTTTCGCAACGAGCCGAGCATCAGGCCGCACAGAGTCGCCATGGTGACGGTTGCATGTCGCGAGAGCAGCCAGCGAAGAACTCGACTGAACGCCAGCAGGCCGAACAGGCATCCGCCGCAGAAGATGCCGACTTCCAGAAATGCCTGAACTGACCAGTCGCCTTTCAGAAGACTGCGAATAAGCCCCGTGACGTGAGAGTACCGCCCCAGAATCAGCAGAATGAACGCACCGCTGATGCCCGGCAGAATCATCGCACAGATACCAACCGTCCCACAGAAAAACAGGTACCACAACGTTTCAGGCGGCGACTGCAAAGCGTCCAGTCCGACAACCATCCAGGCGACGACGACTCCGGCAAACAGAGCAGCGGCGCTGGCGGGGTTCCAGCGAGTGACTCCCCGAGCGACGAGCACGCCCGATCCAAGAATCAACCCGAAGAAGACGGCATATGTTGGTTGCAGATGATCGTCCAGCAGCTTCTTCATGAGGAACGACAGGCCGCCGATGCCGGTTGCGATCCCGCAGCCCAGCGCGATGAGAAATCTGAGATCGACGTGTTCAGCGGCGGATGACCAGCGTTTATCCGCAAGCATCCCCAAAGTCTGACGATCAAACCGGCTGATGGCTGAAACCAGGCGGTTGTAAATTCCCAGCACCAGGGCAACGGTCCCGCCGGAGACGCCAGGGACGATATCGGCGGCTCCCATCATCAGGCCGCACATTGCTGTTTTAAGGTCTGGTTTCTCGATCGATGGCATGTGGTGTTGATCCGGTTGGAATTTGAAACTCGTCAGTCAGAGTGCGCGCCGTGTCCGCAATGATTCTCAGCGAGCACGCCCGGCGTTAGAGTTTGCAGCCCGACGAGGCATCGAGCAGGGCATCCCCATTCATCCTTGCTCACGCTTGGGGGTGATTCTTAAACGACATTGAACTCCGCAGACTTTTGCAGCGGCGGGGCAGGATAATTCAATCGGCGGATTCGGTAGAAGACCATCGCGCGAACGGCGGTTCGACGCTTTTCGGCGCGTGGTTGTTGTCTGTCCGCAAGAAAAAGTTACACAAGACGGGAGCAGCGCAATTAAAGGTCCAGGTCTAAAAGTCAGATACGATGTCCGCCGGTACTGGAATTGCCCGGCCTGCAATCGCACTCGGCGAGCTCCGATCGATCGGGTTTCTGTACGCTGCATGTGCCGAAATCATGGAACCTGGATGAAGCTTGTCGAGCCAGGCCCGCAACCGCCTCCGTTCAACGTTGAATACAGCGAACTGGAAGCTGACAAGGCTCGAACTCAAGAGCGACCGGATGACGACTCCACATCGATTGAAAGTTCGTCTGAGGGAGCGTCGGGTGTTCAGCCGGTGAAGACTCCTGATGCTGGTTCAGCTGGTTCAACGGCGGAAAGCCAATTGTCGCCCGCTGTCGAGACGGTTGAAACGGCAAACGGCAATGCCGACAGCACAGACGTTGCAGACTCCTTTGGAGCCGGGCTGGATGTTGGAGATGAGGTCGCTCAGCCAGTGCAGAAAGAGCAGTCTGCGATCGAGGTTGTGTCCGCAGCAGCGGCTACCGTTGAAGCTACGGCTGAGGCCGAGGTTTCAGGCGAATCTGAGGTGACGAACTCGGACTCTGATTCCGGTGGGAAAAAACGCGGCAAACGACCTAACCGCCGCCGACGGTCTCGGCGCGGCCAGAAGAAGGACGGCGGTTCCGCTCCGAAGTCCGAATCGTGAGAACCGTTCCGGGAACGGCGCCGGGGTGTTTCGAAGTTTTTGCAGGCGGCTATTTCAGGCGGCGCGACTTTGGTTCTTATTATCAGGGGCGATGACAACCGTCTCGGTTTCCGGCAGCGGCTCTGATTGTGTGTCAGGCTTTTTCAGAAAGCGTTCTTCACCGAGCAGCACGACGGCGACTGTCTTGACGATGATGGAAACGTCTTTCAGAAACGACAGATGGCTGACG
>JADHNX010000190.1 GCA_016779365.1 Planctomycetaceae bacterium | reverse complement strand
CGGCAACACCGTTGTTCTCGTCGCGGAAGAACTTCTGCACGGCGTCCGGGGTTGCTTCGACGACGTCGTTGAAGACGCTTTCGTCGAATTCAAGTTTTCCGCCGTCCGTTGTTCGAACGCCGAGATCCGACAAATTTTGGATCGCTTCGTTGGAGCCAAAGTACGATTTGTTGATCAGGTTGCTTAATCGAGTCGACACACGAAGCACGATCCCCTGCCCCTGCAGGATGCCGCGTTTGGTTGGATCCTCGTCAAACTTTGTCAGCTGATCCGTGGTGGTGATGTACGAGTTGTACGCGGCGACCAACGTCTTGATTGCGTTTCTCGCTTTGGAATCGTCACGATCAATTTTGACATTGGCAGCGCTGGTGCCGACAGCCTTGGCCGTCACGCTGACTCCGGACGCGACCTCGTCGAACTGGTTGGTGCTGGAGCCGATCAGGAATGAAGTCGCTGGCGTTGACCCCACCTGAAGCAACGCGTCCTGTGCTTTGGTGGCGACCGTCAGTCCAAGGTCCAGGTTTCCGTCGTCGATGATGAAACTGCCGGCTGCCCCGGAGTTTCCCGACGTCAGCGAAAGTCGAAACGAATTGAACGCTGAACCGTCGTTAAAGAATCCGGCGCTGACACCGATGTCGGCGTCGTTGATTTTATCGACCAGCGTTTTGAGCGTGTCGTCGGCGTCGATCGTGATGACTGTCTGGTCGCGGGCAGAGATCTCCTGGTGGCCTCCAGAGCCGACAACTCCGGTGCCGAGGATCCTCAGATCTGCAGCGGTTGTGCTGCCGACTTCTTCGATCGTCAATGAGCCGGCACCAGCAGCGTTGTCTTCAATGACGAACCCGTCGCCGGTGTCGTTCAGCCGGGCAGTCACCTGAATGTTGGAAGCCGCGTTGATCCGTTGCAGGATGTCGCCGATTGTCGTCGACGTCGAAGAAACGGCGATTGATTGCTGGTTGCCGGCTGAGTCCGTAATGAGGAACGACCCGGACGCGACGCTTTCTCCGTCAGCGGTGAAGTCTTTCAGCGATGTTTGCAGCCCGACTCGTCGCACACCAAGCGAGCCGGAATCGACAGACGTGCTGGCGGCGTCGACGGTCAGCCCCAGATCGGCTGCGACGGAGCCTCCACCAACGTCTGCAATGATCAGATTGCTGGCTGTTGCGCCGGACGAGTCAATGACTTCGATGCCTGTCCCGAGTTCGTTGTACCGAGCGGTCAGTGAGAGCGCATCGCTGGTTGAATCATCAATGGCTGAGTTGATCGCGTTCAGGACTTCGTCGAGCGATTCGGCGTTGCTGAGATCCAGCGTTGCCGTCAACCCTGATCGATCGGTGACAGTGATGCTGCCCGGTGTGGTGATGCCCTGACCGCCGTTCAGATTTCGAATCAGTTTCGAACCGAGACCCGCCAGCAGCCGATCACCAGTCAGCGTGTTGCCGACGGCCGCGTTGTCCAGACCGAGGGCTTCGACCGAATTCCCCTGGTTGATGTCCTCGACGGTCAGCGTTCCGCCGCCTCCGGCATTGTCGGTCAGGACAAGCCGTCCGTTTGAGAGTGACGCCGTCAGTTTTCCGCCGTTGGCATCGTCGTCATTGATGGCGCTGACCAGTTCGCCGAGATCGAAGACGTCGTCAAGATTCACATCGATCTGCGTGCCGTCGGTCGTGGTGAATCTCAGGTCGTCGGCACCGTCGAACTGGAACACTCCGTTGCCGTCGTTGAGCTGGTCGAGCGTGAAGTCTTCTGTGAGGTAATAAACTTCGGACCCCGTCAGCGTGCTGGCAGCGACGGATTGTTGAATTCCCAGGTCAGTGGCTGTCGTTCCCGTGCCGACTTCTTCGACAGTCAGATTCGACGTCGTACTGCCGGATGAGTCCGTCAGGATAATCTGCCCTCCAGACGTGCTGGCGGTCACCGATAAAGCGTTCTCTTCGTTGATGGCGTTCAGGACGTCGTCGATCGTGTAGGCTTTGGTAAGGTCGATTGTTGCGGACGCTCCCGAGCGATCGGTGATTTTGATCGACCCTCGCTGTACGGCCTCACCGCCGTTGAACGTGTCCAGCCTTGTCGATGTCGAGAGTTTGCCGCCCTGTGAAAACGTCAGCGTGCCGGTTCCGATCTTTTGCTCGTCCGAATTGGCAAAGCCTTTCGACGTTCGTTGCTCAGCCGTCGCGAGTCGGAGTGTCTGAAAGGCGTATGAGCCGAGTGTTGCGTCAGCATTGGCGGAAACGGTCAGTTGGCTCGTGTCAGAATTCGACGTGGTGACTGCTTTGAAAGTTGTTGGCAGGTTCAGGGTGTTCACTGCCGAGGAAATCTGCAGGACGTTCGTTTCGAGCGCCTCGATTCCCAGCTTGAGACCTTTGTAACCGTCGATCCGAGCTTCCATCACTCGAGCCGGCGCACGCTGGAGCGAGATCAACTGGGAAGTAATCCCAGCGATGTCGATTCCACTGTTCAGCCCGACGGTCGATCTGATTGAAGACATGACGAATCACTGACAGGAATGTAAAGGCTCACGCAGAAATTGTTCTTTAACAATCCGTTTGAGGGGCGGCGCGCAGCACCGACCCCGCGTTTCACAACCTGTCAAGTATCGGTCACAGAAAGATTGCCGCTGAAAGAACGCTTGCGGGTTTCAGCGGTTGGGGGATTTGCCTCACGCAAATTGCGAGCTGTTCTCGTTTTCGGGTTGGTCAAAGTCGAGACGCGCCGACGTGGATTTCTTGATTGCTGTGTCGCGGAGGTTGATCGCCGAACTTTCGAGGCAAATTCCTCGGTATCCAAAGCGGCGTTCTTCGGGTTAAGCATCGGCAAGCCGGGTTGCGCGCGTCGGCCAGCGTCGAGCCGCGCGGATGTTCCAGGTTTGTCTGGCTGGATTCACGATGCGACCGAGCGCTTGTCCGTTTGGCCAAAGTTGTCGCCTTGTGTGAATTTGTCGCCGGCCGCCGCGCCGCGTTGCGTGCTCTGTTTGTGAGAAGCGACGACAGCCTGCTGGTAACACTCGCCGATGTGGATTACGAGTTCCAGGGCCAGCAGGTCCGCTCGCGACATCACGTGCCGGCTGCTGCGATTTCCCAGGCCGCTGACAAGATGTTCGACCTGTTCAAGATGCAGTGACAACGTGTCGCGTGGTGACAGGCCAACTTCTGCCAGTACGCTGGCCAGTTGGGCGATTTCGCTGCCAAGGCTGCCGGAACCCATGATGACATACGTGCGGAGCAGCTCGTGATAGTACGTCTTGATCTTGTCGGGAATCTGCAGCGAACGTGACCGCTTGAGTTTTCCTGGACCGTCGTTGTTGACTCGGTGTTCGGTCGAGTCGTTTTCTTCGGTGTCGGACGATTCCTGAGTGATCGCTTCAAGTTCCCGGATGATGTCGCGTTGCTGACGGAGCAGATGGTCGGCTTCGTCGCGTTCCCGGACCAGTCGCCGATGGTTGGCCACCGTGTGGTGGTGGTTCTGCTGAGCGGTTTCGACCAGGCGAATGCTCTGCTGAATGACGTTGACGAGGGCTCGTGAACTCCACAGTGCCGACGAGACAAGAATCTCACAGTGTGAAGTACACGCTTCGACGGTCAGGCCATCGTCCGGTTGCCGAGTCAGCAGGACGATCGGGTCGCCGCAACCGGACGCTCGGATAGCGTGAACGAGGTCGGGGGCATACCACCTGACGTCGTCGAGATTCGTCGGCCAGCACTCGATCACGATGCAGTCGAAGTTCTCGTTTCGCAGCAGAGTCATCGCTTCCGAAGCGGTACTGACCCACTGATACTTCGGGTCGTTGCACCCGACGGCGTCCAGTTGCAGCGTCAGGCCGATCCAGTCCGGTTCGGTCGGGCCGACACAAAGTAGCCGGAATTCCGGCGGCAACCCACTGCTCGGAGGAGCTGCCAGCCAGTCGGAATCCTGCGGGTGAATCTGGTCGTCCTTGACCATCGAGTGTCCAATCCTGATCCATCGAGCGACCGAGCGGTGACGGCGGGAATTCTTTGTGCTCGGCGGATGAATCTTATATTCGTGGCCGAAACACTGTGTCAACAGGATGTTACGTCAAGAACGCCGGGTCCGTTCGGACGTCCGGGCGAGGTCACCTCTCAGACGGGCGGGACGATGGTCAGCGGGAATTCGTCTCGCTATTCTGTGGCACTTCCTGTGGCCCCGTTTGGCCGATCCAGTGCGTTCAGCATCGTGCTTGGATTCAGTACAGAAAATCTCAGCGCAGCCGGCATCGTCCGGAGACAGCACGTTCTGCCCGCGGCAGTAGTGAGAACGAAGATGGCAAAGAGTCGACTTGAACTTCGAAAAATGCACGACGCCGCAGAAGCGGCCGGGATTTCCGACAATGATTCGGAAGAAACCCCGAAGAAGAAAAAGGCCACTCGAAAGAAAGCGGCCCCGCGCAAGGTTCGCGAGAAGGCTCCGGAACGCAAACGAGCGGTCTGGGTGCTCTACAGCGGCAGCATGAAAGAAGAAGGACGGTATCCGTACGACCAGAAAGAGGCCGCCGAAGAACGGCTGGCGATTCTGCAGGGGCGTGGCAAAAAGCTCTACTTCATGCAGATGGTCAAAGAGTTGATCACCGGTTCCGGGGACAGCGTTCAGGTTATCGAGCCTGCACTGGATGACGACGACGATGACGATGATGTCGTCATCAGGAAGGCATCCGTGCCGAAAGACGAAGACGAACTGGGTGATGTCGAAGTCGATGACGCAGACTTCGAGGACGACGACGATGACGAAGAAGAAGGCCTGGACGACGATCCAGATGACGACTAGGCCCAGATGACGACCAGGTCGCGTTCAAGTGAGAAGAATTTTCAAACGGCGGTCCGATGAGGCCGCCGTTTGCTTGCGCGATGCCGGAAAGCGAACGTGCGTTTCTGATCGACGTCGCACTTTGCAGAGAACTGACCAGGGTGAAGGTGAAGGAGTATCGAAATGTCAGAGAATCATCGAGCGGAAGTTGAGGACACCTATGCCGAAGGTTTTCGGTCGATCTATGCCGAGTTTCTGATCACGGCTCGCGACCGAAAGTGGTTGGACCACGCGCTCCGCGAAGCAACCGGAAATGCGTCGAGTACGATCCTGTGCGACTGCGAAGCCGGTTTGGATCGGTACGTCGGCCCCGGTGGTGATGAGTCGTTCGCAACTCCGGATGGTCGACCGGGAGCCATCGTGCAGGTCCATGTTCCCAGGTTCCGCAAAGATCGCGTTGAGGCTCTTGAGCGATCGCTGCTGGTTCGCATCAGCCAGAACGTGATGACGTGTCCGACAGCCCGCTGTTTCAACCTGCTCGACACCGACCCATTCTTCAAACTCGGTAAGAAGGTTTCGTTCTTCGGGGACGGCCATCAGAAACGTGAAGAACGTTTCGGCCACAAAGTCTGGACGGTTCCCACAATGGGCGGAGACTTTGTTCTCGATCGACGTTTCGGATTTACCGACGGAGTGATGGGCGGGAATTTGTGGTTTCTCGGCGAAACCGAAGACGCTGCCATCGAAGCTGCCGAACGAGGAGCCGCCGCCGTCAACGGTTGCCCCGGAACAATCATGACTTTCCCCGGCGGCGTTGCCGCCAGTGCGTCGAAGGCTGGCAGCAAATACTCGTTCCTCATCGCCAGCACGTACGCGGAGTATTGTCCGACGCTGCGAGACTCGCCGGATGTCGAAACTCGACTGCCGGACAACGTGCAATCGGTTATGGAAATTGTCATCAACGGAAGCAGTCTGCAGGCCATTTCGGACGCGACGCAGGCAGCCATCGAAGCCTCGGTCCTGACCCCCGGCCTCGTCAGAATAACCGCTGGTAACTACGGAGGCCGCCTGGGCAAAAGCTTCGTCTGGCTCAAGCCGGAACTGCACCAGAACGCCGAATAAACCCGATTTGTTGAGACGTGCTGCCAGGCTACTTGTTGCCTCTGGCAAGTGCTTCCGAAGCTGTCGCGTTTTGAAAATGGTCGACCAGATCTTCGGCGAAGCGAAGTTGTGAAATGACCGCCGTTGCGCCGGCTTTTAGCAATCTGATTCGGTCGTCGGGAGTCGCCATGTCGGACGCGACGAGCACGACGGTCGAGTCGCGACTTCGGAGACTGATGCCCGAGTCGGAAATCTCTTTGACAAGGCGAAGCTGACGGTCATCAATAAACGCCGCCGCGACGACGCAGAGGTCAGGTGACGCGTCGTCGTTCACGTCAAACCCGCCGGAAGCCAGAATCTGTTCGAAGCACTCTTTAAGTGGAACGTCGGCAGAAATTACTGCCGCAGACATTCCCTGTCCGATTGCGCTGGCGTTTTCGAGGCAGCCAGCGGCGAGTAATCGGAACGCTTCGTCGCGCGACGTTGTTGCGAGAAGCGGTGGATCGTCGGCGGCAAGCTCGTTCAACTCAAAGCGAATTCGGGCGCCGATGTGAGCCAGTGGGACGCTCCACGCGGAAGGCCAGCGTTGCTCGGTCCGCCCGATCGATTCGCACCACGGACTGAAGGCGACCACGAACCGACTGAGCGGCAGCATCCCGATCAACCGGTCAATTTCGTTCGCGGAGTACTCGTCAGGAATGCTCTGGTGCGCGACGACAAGATCGGGAACGAACTCGCCGGTTCCAACTAAAGAAATCGCATCCGGCAGAGACTGGACTCGGTGAGTCTGCGCTGGATCAAGAATGGCACTCGGCTGACCATTGGGCAGAGCACGACGAAACTGCGGCGACTGGCACTCGCCGATGAGCAGGACAATTGGCTGCGAAGTTTCGGTCATCGACACTCAGGCTCGAAGTTGGTCAGGAAGTTTTCGGGGTATCAGATCGTCGTTGAATTGCCAGAACCCGGAAACCCTGAATCCCGCTTGAACTGATGCCTGAACGTGTCGGGCGGTTTAATGCGTGAGGGCGGCTCGGTAGGATTTGTCGCTTCGCTAAAGCCGCGTATCTCGTTACGAATCGCGGCCTGGCAGTTCCTGCAAGCATTTATCGCGTTATCCCACCGACGATCAACCTCCGAGGAGACTCCCTGATGATTCACCCGTTGCTCATTATGACGATCGGGATTGTCCTGGTCATCGTCCTGATCATGAAGTTCAAGGTCAACGCCTTCATTGCCCTGATCACCGCCGCGATGGCTGTCAGCCTGATGGCCTTCGAGAAGAACGCGACAACGGGAGAAATGGAACTGGCCAGTGATGCGATTTCGCGTGTCGCTGATGCATTCGGAACGGCCTGCGGAGGCATTGGTATTGTCATCGCGCTGGCAGCGGTGATCGGCACCTGCATGATGGACAGCGGCGCTGCCGACCGGGTTGTTAGAGCGTTTATGAAACTGCTTGGTGAAGAACGTTCTCCGTGGGCGCTGATGGGCAGCGGATACATTCTTGCTATTCCGGTCTTCTTCGACACGGTCTTTTATCTGCTCGTTCCATTGGCCAGGTCATTTTATCGACGAACCGGAAAGGCCTACCTGAAGTGCATTCTGGCAATCACCGCCGGAGGGGCAATCACGCATACACTGGTTCCGCCAACGCCTGGGCCATTAACGATGGCCGCGACGTTGAATATCGACCTGGGCAAGATGATTCTCGTCGGGGCGATGGTTGCGTTGCCGGCTGCCATTGCCGGCATCTGGGTCGCCGGGCTGTTTGACAGAATCTACAAGATCGAAATGCGCGAAGTCGCAGGGCACGTCGAACCGGAACCGTTTTCTGATGAGGATCTGCCTGGACTGTTCGAATCGTTACTTCCAGTGGTTCTTCCTGTGATCATGATTGCGTGCCACACGGCGGCCAGTTCAATTGCCAGCATGGCCGAAGGAAGTCTCGCTGAATCGGCAAAGGGAATTTCACACTACACAGCAGTGTTTGGAAACCCGAGTTTTGCACTGCTGGTATCAACTGTTCTCGCGCTGCGTACTTATGTGAGACAAAGAAAGCCATCGAAAGAAGAAGTCGCCAAACTTGTCGAGACGTCTTTGATGAGTGGTGGTGTCATTATCCTGATCACAGCTGGCGGTTCGGCGTTCGGCGCGATGCTCAAAGCGGCTCACGTTGGGGACGCGATCAAGGAACTGGCCGAATCCACATTTGGTGCAGGCTCGGTCGAAGGAATGCTGATGCTGTTCCTTGGGTTCGCCATCGCTTCGGTGCTGAAGGTCGCTCAAGGGTCGAGTACCGCTGCGATGATCATCACGTCTGGAATGATGGTCGGAATGATCGAGGGAGTCGATTTGCCGTACGACGTTGTTTATCTGGCGACGGCGATTGGAGCCGGTTCACTGGTCGGTTCCTGGATGAACGATTCGGGCTTCTGGATCTTCGCAAAGATGGGCGGCCTGACCGAGAAGGAAGCCCTGCAGACCTGGACGCCGCTGCTGATTGTTCTTGGAATCGTCAGCATGGTGATGACGTTGATCCTGGCGACGGTCATGCCTC
>JADHNX010000189.1 GCA_016779365.1 Planctomycetaceae bacterium | reverse complement strand
CTGGGATGCACATTGACGCAATCTTTGCGTGGAATATCTCGAACTTCCGCGCCGATCCACTGGTTGAAATAGAACGATGCGACGTAGTCCGGCTTGACTTCTTTGAGCCAGTCGATCGTCTCAGCAGAGTTCACGTCGTTGATCGGTCGGACGTTCTGCTTGCAGGTGGCCAGGCCGGATGGTCCTTTCCGCAATTGCAGCAAGGTCCACGCCACGTTCGCGGCGAGCGCGTTGTACGCCGTGTATCGCCAGCCCATTCTCTGGACAGATTTCCGGACTGTGCCGATCAGACCGGTGTTTCGATAGACACGATTGGTCAGTCCGATTCCAACGAGATCCACTCCCGCGTGTTCGGCCAGCGAATTGATGATGATCGCGCCGTAGGTTCCAGGAGACGTCAACAGAACCACTCGCGGAGGCGACGTTCTGCTCATTCAATCTTCTCCCCTGGTCGAGCCGGGTAAGCCGGGAAAAACGATTTAAACGCCAGACCGAACAGCAGTTTCGCCACGGGATGAAGCGGCTTCACATAGAACGAAAGAGGCTGGTGCCAGCAACTGAATTTCTGACGTTTGAACTCATCCGCCGATTGCCCGACCTGAATCGCTTCTGTCTGCTGCCGAAAACCGGCGTCGATCGCGTGGAAAAACAGATTGAAGTAAAGGTCGGATTCCTCTTTGCGGTCGTAGCTGATTCCGACAAACATCTGGTGAAAGGACGCTGGCGAGAATACCGATGTCGCAAACGCAATGATCTCATTGTCCGCCTGGTTGTCGACGACGAACGTGAACCAGGTGTTGTCAGGAAGCTGGCGGGCAAGTTCTCGATAAAATTCCGCCGGCAGTCGTTCGAACTTCACTTCGGCTCGCTCAAGTACGGCAAGATACAACTTGTGAACGTCGTCGGTGAATAATTCGGGGACTCCCTCGCCGCCGCGTTTCTGGACGATCTTCAGACCGGTCTTCTCGAATTTTTTGATAGCTCGACGAATGGGTGATCGTCGACGCGACTTCAGACTTGCAAGGTATTCGTCGAAGTTCGCAAAACCCGGCTGCGTGCAGTTCATCGGGAGGCTGTCTGCACGGCGGTATCCAAGCTGCTCGATCGGCTTGATTCGATCGCATTCTTTGTCGGTAAATTCTTTGAAGACGATCGCGCGAGCCTGGTACTGCTTCGCCCACTTTGTCAGCAGTTCGTCGAGTTGTTGAAGGACGGCGTGGACATCAACGTCCACGTCGGCACGTATCCGAAGATTACTTTGTCCCGCCGAGACAGGCAGACCACAAACGGCAACGGGAACATGCACCAGCGAACGCTGGATACGCTCCAGAAACCGAGCGATGTGAAGAGCCACGCCTTCGGCTAACAGCGAACCATCAATCTGGTAAATGCACATCGTCGCCGTCGCCAGCGGTCGCGATTGCTCATCACGAAATACGACGTGACAGAATTTTGAATCGCTCATGGATCGTTCGACGGCGCGGACGAATTCGCGGCGAGCGAAGATCTCGCGTTCGCCATCAATGCACGCATCCCATTCGTCGGGATCGACGTCGTCGATAGATGAATAAGCCTGATGAGTAAGGGTCATGACGTTCGTTGACTGGCTTCGTGACGTCCGACCGCCGTGCGTCCAATCACTTCGTCGGTTAACGACAGGGCATACTCAAATCCTTCGCACGCCTGATCGAGCGCGTCCAGAAGTCGCTCAAGCTCTTCCTCAGTGACTGTCAACGGCGGTTCGATTCGTAGAACCAGCGGCTGCGACCGAGCCGTCTGAGCGTAAATACGATGCTGGTCGAGCAAGACTCGCTGCATATAAAGAGCCGGCATGGTCGAGAGCGTTCGATCCATGTTTTCAGTGACGTACCGGGTTGACGAATCGGGCGAAAGACCGTGCCAGTGTTGCAGCGTTCGATTCGGCAGAGGATGAAACTCCAATCCGAACAGCAGGCCAACACCGCGAGCTTCCTTCACACAAGAATGACGCTCACACAGTCGAGCGAGACGCTCCTGTAAAAGACCGCCGAGCCTGCACGCGTTCTCCGGCAACTGCTCATCGACCAGCACGGCCAGCGTTTCCAACCCCGCAGCACAGGCCAGCGGTCCGCCAGCAAACGTGCTTGAATGCAGCGTGAAGCGTTCCAGCGAACCGTAAGCCGACAGCCACAGATCGCGGCGACACAGCATCGCTCCGATTGGAATCAGTCCGCCGCTGAGCGATTTGGCCAGCGTCATTACGTCGGGGCAAATACCAAACGTGTCGGCGGCAAACATCTGACCGGTTCGCCCGAGTCCGGTTTGAACTTCGTCGAGAATCAGCAGAGTCTCCGTTTCGCGGCACAATCGTTCGGCACATCGAAGATAACCGTCGGGGAAAACGTGCATGCCGCCTTCAGCCTGAACCGGTTCAATCAGAAACGCAGCGAAGCGACGCGATCGCAACTGACGCTCAAGCTGTTCGGCGTCTCCCGGTAGAACCTGCTCGGCCTCCGGAACGAGCGGATGAAACAGTTTCTGGTATTCCGCGTTTCCGGTGACCGACAGAGCCCCGAAAGTTTTGCCGTGAAAGCTGCCTCGACAACTCAGAAATGCCTTGCGCCCCGTCGAGGCTCGAGCAAGTTTGAGTGCCGCTTCGACCGCCTCAGCTCCGCTGTTGACGAACGTCGTCATATCGAGACCGTCCGGCGCAAGAGCCACCAGTCGCTCGGCCAGTTCCGCCGCCAGAGGATGAATCGCGGACGGCGTGAACCCGGCCGGTTGATCAGAAAGTGTATTCTGAATGGCAGCCACAATTCGGGGATGATTGTGCCCGAGATTCAGCGAACCGAATCCGGCAACCAGATCGAGAAAACGCTCTTCATCGTCACGGATCAGAGTCGTTCCGGTTCCCCGAACAAAGGTCGGTATCAACCCGCTGTCATCCGCGAGGGCTGCGAGCACCGGATTGATGTGCCGCTCGTATCGACGGCGTGCGTTCTCGGCTTTTTTCGTCTTTGCCGCTTTTCTGCTGAGACGCTCGTCGGCCGGCTGACCGTTTTTCGAACCTGTTTGCAGAACAGCGTCCGAGCGATTGCCCGCCGTCGAAATCGATTGCCGAATGAGCGCCTTGCGAAAGGCGGTCAGCTGAGTCGACGTCACGGGATAGCCATGCGACCGGAGTCCCGAGAAATCAAAGCCGAGTCTTCGAGCGACGCCGCCGATTCCCTGAACCTGATCCGGGGAGAGTTCACGACCCAGAGAATAGTTTTCCGCTCGGCCTTCCAACGCCAGCACCATCGTTTCGCCGAGACAGCTTGGAATCACTCCGTCATGAAACCACAGGAAGGTCGACTCTCGATCGACGCTTTCGGGTAATCGAGCCAGGCCGCCGGTCAGAATCAGGACATCGTCTCTCTGGAGATTCGAGTCCTGAACGTCGGTCGGCACTCCCACATCCACGACGATCGAGCCCGGTGTCAGGAGATCCGGATTCAGACATCCGCCCGATGAAGTCGCCGTGATGAAAAGGTTTGCTTCGGTGAGCACTTCGTCGAGACCCGTGAAGAACTCCGCCCCGAGTTCGCCGGCAAGACGTTGGGCAACCTTCGACGCTCGACGACCGACAAGCAGCAAGCGTCCAACATGAGGTGCCAGCAGCGCCGCCACGCACGAGGCGATGCTGCCGGGAACTCCAACAATGGCGACGGTCTGCCGGGTCAGGTCGAGGTCGAATTCTTCGCAAACGCGAAAAACGTTCTGCAAGGCGGCATAGGTCGTCAGCGAGTTACCGGTCGTCACCGCGCAGAGATTTCGCTCGGCAAGATGAGCGCCCCGTCCGCCGATAATTCCGGTGAGCGACCCCAGCCCGACCAGTTCCGCTCCCCAGGCGGTCGCCATGTCGAGTGCCTGATCGAGCAACTCCAGCGCACGGTCGGGTTCTTCGATGAACTGATGTGGCTGCAGAGGGATCTGGTAGATTCGACCGTCCGCCAGCTGCCCGCCTGGAAACGCGAGCGAACCGAGTTCCACTGCAAGCTCTGGTCCTTGAGACCGCAGTTCTCCTGCCCGTCCGGCAATGGTTGCGTCGCGAGCGTTGGTCCCACGTTGCTGAACCAGTCGCTGAAGCACTTGAATTGCCGGCAGCGGGCGAGTTCCCCAGACCTGACGCAATTGCCCTTCCGGATCAAACGCGAGCGCCGAGTCCGTCGAATCCGACAGAGGGTGAATCAGAAACGCAAACTTCATGGCGCAAACTTCATGGAACGAGCCGGAATGAGAGAAGGCTGTTGAGGACATCTACCCGTTACTAACGTCGATAGTCTGGACATCCGCATGAGGAGTGAGCGTAACAAGTCGCCCCCATGTCGCACCGTGATCAATTCATGCAGAAGATTGGTTTTACGATCATGAGCACCCACTTCCGGAAACTTCGGAATAGTCAGCACTTCCCTGTCGCAACAACGATACGCAGAATTCCGGCCATGACAGCTGGCGAAGTTTCGGCGACTAAGTGGAAGTACGCATGAAATATCGCAACGCAGTTTGTGTTCGGATCTATCCTTATCTAGCTTTGCGTCTTCCTGATGTGACCGTAGTTCAGAATGCCGACGAAGAAGCTTCCGCCAATCAGGTTTCCAAAGAGTGCCTGGCTGATGAACCGGATGATCTCTAAAGGCTCGACAGAAGGATCTGCGTAAGCGGCAAGAAAGACTTCGGCAGATCCGGCCATGAAGCGATGCAGGCCGCCGAGACCGACCAGAGAAGTCGCAACTTATATCTGTAGACGCCGGTCAGAAGACGCAGCGACTGACGCGACTGAACGCCACTCGATTATCTTTTGTTCACCAAACACTCAATCGGAGCTGCGCTCGCTCGACAGAGCATCGAAGCCTGAGACGACGTTGAACAGTTCGCAGGTAACAATTCTTCGTCGGACTCAGTGCGGCGCGAAGCGGCAGGCTGGCGGTGAGTTAGAGGTGGCTGATGCTTGTCGTACAATCGAGGGGCTGTACGCAAAGGGCGCACGCCAAGCGTCCCGCCATGAGGCCACTTCCTCAAGCACGTGGCTCAGCATGAAATCCGGCAGGGATAGACGCAGCGAACCCAGGACGCTCGTCAGCACGGTGCGGCGACGGGCTCCACGATCTTTTCTGGTGCAGCCAGTTTTCCACAGTTGGCGGCGTCACGCAAAGTGCGTTTGAACTCGTTGCTGTTAACAGATTACCCAAACGGCGTCTGGCCCGGAACTGGACAGCTACGTACAGAGTCATCCATGCCCCGGCAATAACCAGAATTCAGCGAAACCTGCCAGGATCAACCTCACGAGGGTGACATAGTTACGTTTTTTCGAATGCGTTCCTTAACTCCCCACTTCCTGACAGCGCTGTTCTTCGATATTGAACTCCTCGCAAAACGAGAAGTTTACAATCAACGCCACAATACGCGAAAACTGGTCGAACAACATTGGGTCGGCCTGACGAAAACCGCAAGTTCGTCGTCGACACTGTCTGTTTCAAAACTTTGCCAGGCAAAGCCTGCCCGATGGACACGCAATCAATTCTGTAGGCCAAACCTTCAGACGCTCAAATTGTCTCAGCAGGGGAATTGCTGATTCGCCAGCCGTTTTGAAAGTTGAACGGCGGGCGTACCACGAAAAGAAAGAGGCCATGAGTTCTCCCTGGATTGCGGAAATTGAAATTTCGGAGCAACTGGTGCGGCAGCTTCTGGACGGGCAGTTTCCAGAGTTCTCTGACTGTTCGCTCAGCCTGCTGGGCGAGGGTTGGGACAATGCTGCGTGGCAGGTGGGTGGCGACTGGGTGTTTCGTTTTCCTCGTCGACAACTCGGGGCGGAGCTGATCCGCTCGGAGTTAGCCGTCGTGCCGGCAATTGATGATCGACTGCCGGCCCCGGTGGCGTGTCCGCAGCGAGCCGGGAAGCCAACTTCAGAATACCCGTGGCCGTTCGCCGGGTATCCGCTGATTTCGGGAGTCGAATTGTGCGAGGCGGCTCCGGCAGCTGATCGACGGCTCGCCCTGGCAGAGGAACTCGGCGAATTTCTGCGATCGTTGCACTCCGTGTTGGCGGACGAGGCAATTTCACTCGGCGCACCGCAAGACACATTCGGGAGACTTAATGCCGAGCGGCTTTCGAAACAGACCAGTGAGCATCTCGCGAAAGCAGCAAGTCAGGGAATAATCGACAGCCCGGCGCGCTGGGAACGGCTGCTTGGTCGGTTGATTCCTCTCTGCAAGTTGCCGGAGACGACCTGCCTGGTCCACGGAGACCTCTATTCTCGGCATGTTATTGTGGACTCGCCTGAAACAGATCGTGAGGGCGAGACTCGGCTGGTGGGAATTATTGACTGGGGCGACCTCCATGCTGGAGATCCTTCCGTCGATCTCGCATGTGCCTGGTCATTGTTTGATGCTGCGGGTCGACGGCGACTGCTCGAACGCTACGGCAATGTTCCGGAAGAATCGCTGTCTCTGGCGAGAGTTCGCGCCATCAGCCATTCATCGGTCTGCGCAGTTTACGGTCGCGAAGGAAAAATTCCTGCACTTGAGCAAGCCTGCAGGGATGCGTTGCTCTGGCTGCTTGAGGACTGAGTTTCAAGGAGCGAACAATGCCTGAGCTACGGGTCTCGTACGCCTCATTCATTCTCAATCGTGAGAAATACCGCCCGGAAGTGCCCGTGTCGTACGAATTCAAAACGCGATTGCTTGAACGGTCGAAAGTCATTCGTCATAGTTCCCGCGCTTCACTGGAAGCCGTTCGGGGTGACATCGGAATGTCCAGCCTTTTGCTCGTTGATCAACGACCGAACTACTGACAGTGCCGTGCTATTCAGCAGTTCGTTGGAGCGTCCAGATTTCAGAACGCTCGGAAAACCGAGACCATAAAAGGACGGGCAATGAGTCTCATCCTGGCGGCAGAAAGCCTCGCCGAGATAATCAGCAGCATCACGGGATGTGAATCGTGCAGTGTCACGATCGCTGCGGTTATCCACGTGGCTCTTGTCGGTGCGTTTTTTGGATTGCCTGCTGCAGTATTTATCTGGGCAGAACGAAAAGTCTCCGCTCGAATTCAGGATCGTCTCGGTCCAACTCGAGTTGGCGGTCGGTTTGGCTGGCTCCAGGCCTTGGCTGACGGTGGCAAGCTCGTTCAAAAAGAAGACCTGGCTCCCAAAGCTGCGGACAAGCCTCTTTTCCGAGTTGCCCCTTACGTCGTTGTGATTGCGTCCTTTGCAGCCTTCATGTTTCTGCCGTTTACCGATGGCTGGTCAGCCGTTTCGCTCGACGTCGGCATGTTTCTGCTCTTCGCGATGCTCTCGCTTGAGGTCATCGGGGTCATTCTCGCCGGATACGCAAGTGGCTCCAAATGGGCACTTTTCGGCGGAATGCGTGAAGCGGCTCAAATGGTGAGCTATGAAATCCCCATGTCGATCTGTGCTCTCGTACCGATCGTCATGGCCGGGACGCTGAATCTCAACGAAGTGATTCACTTCCAATCAGCAGGCTGGGTGAATGGATTGCCTCCGTTTCTTCACTGGAATGTGTTTAACCCCATCGCTGGTCCAGCCTTTATCGTTTACTTCGTCTGCGCAACGGCCAGTTGTAAACGAGCACCGTTCGACCTTGCAGAAGCAGAGAGTGAACTGGTTGCCGGCTTCCTGACAGAATACAGCGGGATGCGATGGTCGTTCTTCTTCCTCGCAGAATATGCCAGCATGTTCCTCGTGAGTGCTGTCGCCGCGATCCTCTTCCTCGGCGGCTGGGACGACGGCTTCGGCATTGTTCGGTCACTCAAGGGAAGCTCAACCAACGTTCTGGACCCATCCGTCATTCTTGGGAATGCGATTGGTGCCGGGGTGTTGATGCTGAAAGCTTCGAAGCTGGTTCTGCTTCAAATCTGGGTTCGCTGGACGCTGCCTCGACTAAGAATTGACCAGGTGATGACCACCTGCCTCAAATATCTGCTGCCAATGTCCTGCGCATTGTTCCTTGCAGCGGTCATCTATCCGATGGCTCTTGTGCTCCAGACAGGTCGTCCTCAACTGTTACCTCTGTCGGCACCAATTACAAAGGCTGCAGTCGCGACAGCAGTTGAACGTGACGTCGAGATCGCGGCTGTCGATGGCGAGGTGACTGAATGAACATCGAACAGCTACTCTTTGCATTGTTTGCATTGGCAACTTGCGGCGGTGCCGTTTCAGTGGTCATTTGCCAGAACGTCGTCCGCATGGCGTTCAGCCTGATTATCTGCCTGGCCTCGGTCAGTGCTTTGTTCTTCCTGCTGAGTGCAGACTTCGTTGGGGCGACTCAGCTGATGGTTTACGTCGGCGGGACAATCGTTCTGCTGATCTTCGGGGTGATGCTTACGTCGAGTTCCACGCTCCTTCAGATTCGAACTTCTCCGGCTGAGGGTTTTCTCGCGGCAGGAATTGGAGTGT
>JADHNX010000188.1 GCA_016779365.1 Planctomycetaceae bacterium | reverse complement strand
ATCGGCTCGCTGATCCATGTTGCCTTGAGCCCGTCTTCGGGAAGGCTGCCCAGCAGGCTCGGCGAATCGCTGGCGACTCCGTTGCGATCATTGCCTCGCCACTGAGTCCAGTCTCCGGCGTCCGCGTCGCTTGCCAGCGTTAATGTGATGGTGATCAGAAAGGCGGAATGGCAAAGCGTGAGCAGGAATGACTTCACGGAAGACGTCTCCAGATAATCGGACGAAAGAGATGACGGACAGTCGAGTCGGCAATCGGGCTGGTCGACCAGCATCAGATTTGACTATACCAAAGACGAGGCATGCAGAAACCCGACGAAGCGTGACAGAGAAAGCTGAATTCGATGAAATCTTCGGATCGATCAGAGCAATCAGCGATGACTGAAGTGGAAGATCTCCGAGAGCCGTCTCGTCGAACACGCAGCCGCCGACACTTTCTCAAAGGAAGCATTTTCGGCGGCCTTGCAGCCTGCGCGGCAACCGGATCGTGGGCGTTTCTTGGAGCACCTCACAACGTTGAAGTCGTCCGTGTGTTGATGCCACTGCGTAATCTGCCTGAGTCGCTCGTTGGAAAGAGGATTGTTCAAATCAGCGATCTGCATGTTGGACCGATCGTCAGCCGCGATTATCTTCGAGACTGCCTGGAGCTGGTGTCGTCGCTTGAGCCGGACGTTGTCGCCATCACCGGCGACTTCGTGACGTACGACGGCCCTGCGAGAGTTGATGAGGCGGTTTCGTTGCTCGCCGACATTCAGCCAGGGAAGCTGGCAACCGTCGCGATTACCGGAAATCATGACTTTGGTTCTTCACGGGGCGGGTTCGCGAATCGGAAAGTGGCCGATTCACTAACGGAAAAACTCGACGAAATCGGAATCCGGATGCTCAGAAATACGGCCGTCGAGATCGAAGGTCTGCGTCTGCTGGGCGTTGACGACTTCTGGGGACCGACTCACGAACTGAGTGAGACCTTGTCGTCAGGCAATGCTGATCAACCGTCGGTTATGCTTTGCCACAACCCCGACTTCGTCGATCAGCCTGGCTGGGAAAACTATCGAGGGTGGATACTTTCCGGCCACACACACGGAGGGCAGGTTCGGCTGCCGTTCTGTAAACCGCCGATTCTGCCGATCCGTAATCACGACTACACCGCAGGCAAGGTCAAGTTACCAGGCGACCGGACGCTCTACGTGAATCGCGGGCTGGGATATCTTCGAAAAGTCAGGCTCAACGTTCGACCGGAAATTACGGTCTTCAGCCTTTCGAGAGCGGCGTGGATTTTTGACTTGCGAACGCTCAAGGGTCGAGCACTTCTCCAGGCAGGGCAGACGGAGGCCGTCGAAAAATCTGCTTCCAATCACACGGCAGAGCTACGCAACTTTTCGAGTTCCTCGGTCAGTTCGCCGAGGCGTTTCTGCTGATCTTCGCAGACCATGCACAACTCGGCCACGATGTCCGCCAGCTGTTTGACGTCCTGATTCTTGACCATCAGGTTCACAGCATTCTGTCGCAAGCGTTGAATGACGGATGATGAAGTAGCCACGGATTATCTCCAGAGAATCTGAGCGTCTGTGTGAAATGGAAATTGGGAAAATCAAAGGCGGGAAATTCTGAGGCGAGACGCCGGACGATAGCGAGGAAGTAATGCCATGTCGCGTCAGTCGAATCTGTCGCCTTGCGAGTCTGCAGAAATTACCGCATCGCGAGCCAGATTAGTCGCGAGTGACGCCGCCGCGAAAGCAGAAAAAGCCAGCAGCGCCGAGAATTTCAGGCGACTGCTGGCTTCCGTCGAGTCGAAATCTGCCAGTGAAAGGTTCAGATGTCCGGCTCAGATTCGTCCTTCACCAATCTCACCCAGCGAGCTTCCAGGCGTTGCGCGAGACCGCCCTTCAGCGTGCTGATGAAAACAGCCACCGAGAAACAGGCCATCGCCCACAACAGCGGTTTGACTTCGTCAGGAATCGACAGATCGCGGATAAAGCGAACGATCCACAACCCGATTGATGCCAGTCCTCCGGCACAGTTGAGAATCCCGATCGCGATGAATGGCCAGAATCGGAGCTGCAATCCGTACGCGAAGGCGAGCACCGTCATGCCACCGACGTAGCCTCCCACCGACTCGACCGGCAGCCCGAACCTGGGGCCGGCCAGCATCGCGACGACACATGCTGTCCCGATTCCCCCGGCAGCGATGTACCGCAGACGTTTCGCGAACTCGTCTCGGAAGACCGTCGAGATAATCAGCAGCGACGCAAGCACAAGGTGGAACGTCACCGACGCTTTGAAGCCTGCCAGCTTCGTCTCGGCGACGAGCAAGCCGGCAGCCAGCGACAGAGACAATGCTCCGATAAGTGCCTGCCGTGAATTTCGCCGAGCAATGCACAGACAAAGCTGAAGGACCCCGAGCGAAGCCAGCGGCCAGGCTTGAGCATCTTCGAAGGACGGCGAGTACGTTCTCTCACCGAATGAATTCGGACCGATGAATACGGCTAGGAGAAGCATCGCGACGAAACCGGTTTCGGCTCGACGCAAACCTCGCAGCCAGGCGTAGCCGTAAAAGATCAGCAGGCCCATCAGTGCGATGAAGACGGGCGAGCCAGCGGTCTCGACAAATTCGTAAGCGAAACGCGAGTACGTGTAGTGCGTCGTCCACGGACCGAGCCACGGGTACGAGATCAGCAAGAGAAGCGGCGCTGCCAGTAACGTCCCGTTTTGCAGTTTCTTCAGCCGATCGACCAGGCTGATCTCCAGCAGCACTAACAGCACGGGGATCAGAAACGGGATCAGGAAATACAAACCGAACGATGTGTCCCAGAAGTGAGCTTTCGCTTTTCCGAGGTCAAACGAAATCGCCAGCGAGTACGACCGGAAGCAAACCGCTCCGCCGATGAAGACAAAAACCGTCCAGGGAATCCACGGCCAGTTCCACGGAGTTCCGTTGTTGGCGAGTGCCGACTTCCCGGTTCGCACAGCGGGGAGCAGCGTGAGCGTGATCAGGCCGGCGATCAGGGGGAAAGCGGCCACTCGCCAGCGAGCCTGGTCCATCGACAGGTCAGCGACTTCGGGAGAAACCCACAACGGGAACGTAAAGAACAGCCCGAGGAACGCGTACAGCGGCCCTCGGTAGGACCACGGAAGCCGAACACTGAGACCTCGCAGAAGCGACTCACTCAGCGCGATGGCGAAGCAAAGTCCGAAGCCGAGCAGGCTGACGGCGTCGCGGACTGAGTCGTCGTCCCACGAGGCCAGCGTGACGATTTCGTCGAAACTGACGGAGATTGCCAGGAACATCAGAAGCAGGACGAGCACCAGCGAACGAGCGTCGTCCCAGACTTTTCCGAAACGGACGATGAGGTAAGCGGTGACTCCCATCAGAAGCGTGACGCTGCACAGACCGAGCATCAGAAACCAAGGGTCGATATACGCCACTTCGAAGCGTTCAAAGAGAAGATTGACTTCGCCGGGGCGAAAGACGGCCTGCAAGCCGTACACGAACAGGCACGCGCTGATCAGGTAGAACGGATTGTGGTTGTAGAGAAACTTTGCAATGCGAGGAATTCGCCATGCAGACATGAGTCACCTCCGTCGAGTCTGTGAAGAGAAGGGATGAAGTACAGACTTCGCACGAACGCGTGACGGACTTCTCAGGCATCCCGGCCAGTGGAAATGAAGGTGCCAGGAAAAGGTGGAGACGTGATTGATCGCTGAGAGACAAGGCCCGTCGCGCAACAGGACAGGCGGAGGCCGAGCGATTTTCGACAGAGAGCGACTTGGTCGAAGAACGCTGACGTCGAAAGCAGCTAGGGAGAGAGTGCAGAAGGAGCCGCGAACCGCATGCTGGGTCGTGAGGCTGCCTGGCTTTTGCATTCGATCCCTCCCTCACCCGATCAGATCAACCCGGCCCGGACGACCGACTTCAGAAAGGGTGCCGCTTCAGGAGTAAACGTCTGAGTGCAGAATGCATTGCGCCAGGCCGACGGTCAATAACTGATTTCCGTCTCGACGATCATCAGCCACAGAACGACGGCAATCCGCACGACCGGGCCGGGTGGTTCGAAACGCAAAACCAGGAAGCAATTTTCGCGTCGAGCATCACGGACCTCGACGCCTCACTCATTGACCTCTGTGTTCAGAGATTTTCGGTTGCACAACACTCCGTCAGCGGACATCCTCGGCGAGAATTCGCTTCTACTTTTGACATGTCACCTGGTTTTCGGATTTGAGATCATTCAACTTTCAATTCAACAACGACGAAAAATGCTGCTTGTTGCCTGCGTCGTGGCAGCTATCAGCATCGTTGCGTTGCTGGTGTTCCCCGAATCCGACGTGCAAATCAAAGAAGCACTGACGACAGCACGGTCCGCTTTGAAGATGCACGACTGGGACACTGCCGAAGCCGCCGCTCTTCAGGTAGTCGAAACGGCCGGGGCACATTCGGAAGCGGCGTTAATCCTTGGTGAAGTCGCCACCAGGCAGCAGAAGCTCAACGATGCGTTGGGGTGGTATCAGCAGGTTTCGAGAGACGATCTGGAATTTGCGATTCCCGCTACTTACGCATCCGGCGAAATTCTGAGAACGACTGGCCACCTTTCGCTTGCCGAGCAACACTACAGAGAGACACTCAATCTCGCCCCAAATCATGTTCTCTCCCACCAGAGAATGGTTTTGATACTGAGGCTCACCGGTCGCCCGTTCGAAGCCTTGCGTCATCAGCATTTTCTGATCGAAGCTGGTCAGGCTGATCCGCAGATTCTCTTGTCACTGCTTGATCGGACGCGTGTTGATTCTGCGGTCGATTATCTGGAGTTCTGCCGAAACTCAGCTCCGGATGATCCGCTACCGATGTTCGGGTTGGCGGCCATCGCCAAAGGACAGGGTCGCCCCGATGAAGCTGTGAAACGTTGGCGGCAGGGCCTCGCAATCAGTCCAGACGCCGCAGAACCCATCGTCTCTCTGGCATCGCTTCTCATTGTGTACGACAGCGATCATTCATCTTACCCGGAGATGCAGAAACTTCTGACAGAGGCTCCAGCGTCATGCCTGAAGATACCTGAGTTCTGGTTGCTGATCGCTGAGGTGGCTACGCAGCAGCAACGTTCAGAAGAAGCGAAACGTTTTCTGGCGAAAGCAATTCGACTCGATCCGAACTTTCAACCAGCGATCTATCGGCTGGGAGCAAATCTTGTCACATCCGACACCGAAGCTGGGAACTCGTTACTGCACCGCGCCGAATTGTTGGAGCAACTTCAGGCTCTTGGGACTCTCATGAACAACGAGAGCGACCGACCAAAAGCCATTCCGGAAGTGATCAGCACGCTGAAAATTCTCGGCAGGACATCTGAGATGAAAGCCTGGCTTCAGGTCGCGATCGCAGCCGGGCTTCATGCCGGTCCTGTCGAGACCTCAAATACTCTCGATCAGGCTGCGAGAAACTGGCAAGCGACAATCGCCAGAATTGATCGTGTGTCAGATGAGGATTTCAGACAAGCCAGCTGGTGGGAAACTCTCGACGAACGCGCCGTTGACAACCGGAACGACCTTCATTTTGTCGACGAGTCGCCGACGGCTAACGTTGATTTTCAATACTTCGAAAGCCCCGATTCCAGCACCAAAGGTCGACGGATGTTCGAATTCACTGGCGGTGG
Organism: Planctomycetaceae bacterium; assembly: GCA_016779365.1. Classification (GTDB taxonomy): domain Bacteria; phylum Planctomycetota; class Planctomycetia; order Planctomycetales; family Planctomycetaceae; genus JABMPE01. The sequence goes on along the minus strand of JADHNX010000188.1, from coordinate 2,839 downwards.
TGTCGCGATTATCGACTTTGACCTGGACGGTGCTCCCGACATTTACTTCACGCAAGGAACGGAGTGGCCGGTTGGCAGCAGCGACGCCTGGTCAGACCAGTTGTTTCGTAACGTTGATCATGCCCGATTCGTCAACGCGACTCTGGATGCAAAGGTTTTCGAACCGGGATTCAGCCAGGGCGTGGCAGCCGGAGACTTCGACAGTGATGGCTTTCCGGATCTTTACGTCGCTAACTTCGGCATAAATCGCTTGTTCAAGAACAACGGAGATGGCACGTTCGCGGAATCAACGTCCGTAGCTTTGTCGGTCGCAGCAGCCTGGACGACGAGTTGTTTGATCGCTGATCTGAATACAGATGGCATCGCCGATCTTTACGACGTTAACTATGTCGAGGGGCCATTAGTAACAAGTCAGATTTGCAACACGGCAGCCGGGCCAGGAGTCTGTAACCCGCAAGCTTTTGATCCGGCCAGAGATTGTCTACTGCTTGGGACGGGTGACGGAAACTTCACTCGCGCTGACGATGCCGCTGGTCTCAATGAAATTTCCGGAAAAGGACTCGGCATCGTCGCCGCCAACTTCGATGATGACCCTCAGCTCGAACTGTTCATCGCAAATGACTCGGTGCGTAACAACCTGCTGGACCAGGATTCGGCGACGAATGGCGAGCTGCACTATTCTGATATGGCCCTGCCGGCTGGGCTTGCTTTCAGTGCTGACGGCAAATCTCAGGCGTGCATGGGCGTTGCGGTTGCCGACCTGACCGGCAACGGAAAACCTGATCTCTTTGTGACGAACTTCTACAACGAGTCGAACGCGTTCTATCAGAATCGAGGCGAACTCTCGTTCTATGACGCTGCTGCGGAGTCGGGGATCCAGTCACCCAGCATTCGAATGCTCGGGTTCGGGACTCAGGCTTTGGACGCTGATCTGGATGGAGACATGGACATCGTCGTCACCAACGGTGACATCGACGATTTCGAAGCAATCGGTCGTCCATTCAGAATGCGCCCGCAACTTTTTGTGAACGACGGGGCTGGCCGATTTCAGGAAGCCATATCTCAAAACAGCAACGATTTTTTCTTTAGTGAGTCCGCTCGCTGTAGCCGTTCGCTGGCTAAGCTGGACTGGAACGGCGATGGAAAAATGGATTTTGTCGTGAGCAACCTGGGCGAGCCCGCAGCGCTGATTACAAATCGCTCTGAACCAAAAGGCATTGCGTTCACGATCAAGCTCGTCGCGACCGGTTCTCATCGCGACGCCATTGGAACCATCGTCTCACTGCAACATCCCAGCGGCGACGTTTCATATCAATTGTCCGCTGGCGACGGCTACCAGGCATCGAACCAGCGAGTTCTTGTGTTGACGACACGACCGACCGAACGCGACGTCAAACTTCAGGTTATCTGGCCAGACGGCTCAAATTCCAAAGTGACCATTCCGGATACGGACAGGCATTACGTGCTTGTACAGGGTCTGAATCCAGCTTTGCTTCCGTGAACGCTGATGCTCGAAAGCGAGAAACGGATGCGGGCAGGCGAGTATGCACCAAAACAAAAAGCATTCAGCAAGCGTTTCGAAGTCGCCTGCTGAATGCTCTGGTGAGTCACGTTATGACTTCTTAGCTGCCGAGGTCGAACTTCAAACCCTCGACCGGTTCGGTGCCGACGGTCGTCTTGAGTTCAGAACTTTCACGTTTTGAAAAAGCGACCGGCAGCAGATTCTTTGCTTCAGTTTCAAGCTGCTTCGGAGTCGGTTCGCCATTGTAAGCAGGGTCATTCTCATCGACGGCGTTGACCGATGACTCCTGTTGCTCCAGTTTTGAAACCAGCACGATGTAGTCTCCCGGCACCACGCCATCGGCCTTCTCGAAGGTGCCCATCACAAAGTTTCCGTTGCTGTCTGTGATTCCGGTCGATCCACGACCTTCGCCTTCAACAGCCGGCGAAAAAACTACGATGGCATCAGAAACAGGGGCTCCGGCGAAGGTAACAGTGCCAGTGACCGGAGTCCGGTCCGGTCGGTCAGCACCTCCGCCTCCACCACCGCAGCCTGCAAGCAGACCAGACACGACAATCAGAATCAGCGAACGAAAAAATTTCCCACACGACAAATTCATTCCATTTCCTTCTCATTAGACCAATGCAAGCAAAAATTAATAAACCCAACCAGGTACAGCAAATAGTCAAGGACCACTTCGGACCGGTCAAACTGCTCGAAACTCGACCATATCCGGCAGGAATGGCTTGTCTTCTTCGCGATTTCGTTTGGTTTTATCAGAGAACGAATGACGGTCGGGCTTGGAAACTACCGAAGTCATTTGTTAAGTTCTTTGAAACTTGCAGCCGGCGTCACCCTTCTCTTTACAGTCATTACCATCTGAATTCAGCCTGGTAGCCTGTTCATTTCTCGAAATCTTAATCATCAAAGCAGACTTGCCCCTCAGTCGTCAACCTGTTGCGACTCTGGCAATTTTTTTTCGATCTGCCTTGGGGTTAAGAAGGCTTCTGGAGACGCCTCTGCAGAAATCAATTGCAGACTTCTGTTCCCTTTTTCTTCCCTTCAGGTTGAGGTGTCCCATGCGAAAGACGAGTTTGAAACGAGGATTTACGTTAATTGAGCTGCTGGTGGTCATTGCGATCATCGCCATTCTTGTTGCGTTGCTGCTGCCGGCTGTGCAGCAGGCCCGCGAGGCCGCTCGACGGTCGCAGTGCAAGAGCAATCTCAAGCAGATCGGCATTGCAATGGCGAACTACCACGACGTTCACGGAACCTTCGGATTTCGAAAAGGTGGAACGGACAAGAATAATACGGCAGGCGGCACAACCAGGGGAAACG
>JADHNX010000187.1 GCA_016779365.1 Planctomycetaceae bacterium | reverse complement strand
CGGAGTCTCGTACTGCTTCGCCCGAAAAGGAGCCTTCGACTACTCGTTCCTTCAGGGCGAAGCCGTCGCTCCGCGAACAATTCCAGAACCGCTGTTCGGTCCGGGAATCCTCACCACCCACGATCCGCCAATTCGAATGGTGTGGGTCACCGCCGCGAATCCTGTCGTCATGTTGCCTGAGTCTGAAACCGTCAAGCAGGCATTGGAAACTCGCGACCTGACCATCGTTGTCGATTCATTCCTGACCGACACCGCCCGATGCGCGGACATTATTCTGCCGACAACGACGATGCTGGAAGACGACGACCTGCTCGGCGCGTACGGTCATCACTGGCTGGCTGAGATGCGACCGGTCGTCGCGCCGCCCGAGCAAGTCAAAACGGACTACGAAATCGTGCAGGCCCTCGCTCCACTTGTCGGGCTCGGCGATGAGTTCTCGGACAATGTCGAAACCTGGAAACGACGCATGCTGAAACCAGGCGACGACCGTGGAGCCTCGCTCGACGACATCCGCCGCAGTCCGGTGCGAAGTCCGAACGGGCCATCCGTCATGTTTGCCGATCGGAAGTTTCCAACCGCTACCGGACGTGCAAACCTCGCCACAACTGTCGACACAACTCCGTCAACCACCACCGCCGATTATCCGTTACTGCTGACGCCCCTGGCGACCGCTGCCGTGCAGGGCTCGCAATGGCTGGACGGAGCACAGGACGATTATCTGCCGGCAACCATCCATCCTGATTCAGCAGCAGGCTTCCACACCGATGACGTCGTCACGCTGGAATCGGAACACGGTCAATTGACAGTCCGGCTGAAGTTCGACGCAAACCAGCGTCGCGACATCGTCCTTGTCCCCAAAGGCGGATGGCTCAACAAAGGCCGATGCGCCAACGCTCTAATTAAAGCTCAGACGACCGACGCTGGAGACTGCGCCGTTTACTACGACACGTCGATCAGAATTCGCCCTTCAAGTTAGACCGAGAGTTCAACTTCTTAGCAGCGAAGGATTTGAAACGTTGCCAGAACAACTCCCGAAACTACACCTCAAGGACACAAAATGAGCCAGGACTCAGCTTCTGCAGAAACCTCATCGACGCCCAGAATCGCTGAATCGCTTTCGCCATTTCATCTCGCAATCCCGGTGAGAGATCTCAGCGAATCGAGACAGTTCTACGGTGAAATCTTCGGCTGCTCCGAAGGTCGCAGCGACACAACATGGGTCGACTTCGACTTCTTCGGACACCAGCTGGTTTGTCACGTCGATCCGAAAGCGAGTAACAGGTCGGTCGAGAACCCGGTCGACGGCCACCAGGTTCCGATTCCTCATTTTGGAATCGTTCTCGACATGAACAGTTGGAGCGAACTGGCTGATCGACTGCGAAGCCACAACGTTGAATTTATCATCGAACCCTACATTCGCTTTAAAGGCCAACCTGGAGAACAGGGAACGATGTTCCTGGAAGACCCATCCGGAAACGCTGTCGAATTCAAAGGTTTCCGAGATAGAAGCAGCCTGTTTGCAAAGTAAATTTCTGACTGACGTCGAGCTGAAATTCGCAGGCACATTTCAGGACCGCGCAAAACAACACGGCCCCGAACAATCGCTGTGTTCGGGGCCGTGTTTGTTGATTCTTCCGCTGCTGCGTAATCGACGATGACTATGCAAACAACGCTGGCACGTGTTCGGCCTTGACGAGTTCGCGTGGCTGGTTGAGATGGTTGTAAACAATCGACTGCGGGTTGATCCCGAGTGAATGGTAAATTGACGCCAGCAACTGGCCAGGATGAACCGGATCCCGCAGTGGTGCCGACCCTGTCTGGTCGGACTCGCCGTAAACAAGCCCGCGATGAGTGCCGGCTCCAGCGACAATCCCGGTGTAGCAGTACGGCCAGTGATCGCGACCGTCGTCCGAATTGTTATTGCCCGACGTACTGACACCTCGCTGAGGACTTCGACCGAACTCGCCAATCGCCACGACCAGCGTGTCTTCCAGCATGCCTCGTTCATCGAGGTCACTGATCAACGCGGAAAGCCCGCCATCCAGCATCGGGCCGGACTCATTCTTCATGCGGGAAGACAATCCGCTGTGGACGTCCCAGGAATGATTACTTGAATTCGCCACCTTTGGCCAAACGACTTCAACAACTCGTGTCCCGGCTTCAACAAGCCGTCGTGCCAGCAGGCAGGAATCACCAAAAGTATTGCGACCGTACCGTTCGCGCATCGTGGCCGGCTCTGACTCCAGATCAAACGCGTCACGGGCACGACCTGAAACGATCAGGCTCAGTGCACGGTCGTAGTACTCGTTCAGCGTGTAATCCTTGACGGCTTCGTCCACAACTTTCATCCGCTTGACAATGCTGTCTCTCAGTTTCGCTCGACGAGCCAGTCGAGTGGCGAAGACGTCCGGGCGAAGCTGCAGGTCATCAACCTTAATCTTCGCCATCTTGCCCATGTCCATGTCGTCGCCCGGTGGGTACAAGGTGTATGGGTCAAACGATCGCCCGAGGAAGCCGGCAGTCCCACCCTTCCCGACCACGTTCGATTCCTGCAGCGGTCGAGGAAGCATGACGAATGGAAGCATCGGAACCGTCGGCGGTTTAATGCGAATGATGTTGGAGCCGAAGTTCGGAAAATCCTTTGGGCTCGGCGGTTCAAGCTGTCCCGACGGACTGACTTTGTCTGTCGTGTAGCCAGTCATCATCTGGTAGATAGCCGCCGTGTGATTGAAGAGACCGTTCGGCGTGTAACTCATCGAACGGATCATCGTGAATCGGTCGTTCACCTGAGCCAGCTTTGGCAACAGCTCGGTAAACTGAGCACCAGGCACCTTTGTGTCGATCGGCTTAAAGACACTCTTAACGTTGTCCGGAACGTCTGATTTTGGATCCCACAAATCCAAATGCGACGGTCCACCTTGCAAATAGCACATAATGACATGCTTGGCCTTATTCCAACCAGGGCCACCCCCAGACTGCGCTTCCGCCGCGTCAGCCTGAAGCTGCATTGCCCCACCCAGCGTCAACCCGAGCATGCTGGAACCGCCGACTCTCAATACGTCGCGCCGTGAAACACCCAGATCACTATCGCAAAGATCTCTGCCCGGTTCGCCTGCAATTCGCCACATGTCGAATACTCCCTGGTAAATGGCCTTGTCCGTAGAAGCTGAATGATTCGCCGTTGTTTGCCAGTTGAATTTTTTGTTCTTCAGACCTGATGGACTGACGAAAACTCAAGCCAGTTAATCATCGTCTCGATCGCCTAATGATTGAACAGGAATTCGGGCGTATTGATCAACGCCCACGCTAAATCCTGGACAGTTGTCAGACGAACTGCTGCAACCTGTTGTTCGCTGTATCCTGCGTCAGTCCGGAGGCGGAGCAGTTGAGGATCGTCCGGAACCGCTTTACTGACTGCCGCCAGCACCGCTTTTCGCTGTGTGACGCCCTTGTCTTCCGGAACAGGTTGTCGCGCTGTTGCCAGGGCCGTATTTCGATCGAGCAGACCGGAGTCGACTTTCTCAAACCAAGTCACAAGCGTCTTCGTCTGAGCTTCCGTCCGTTGCTTCTGATCGACCATCGAAATCGCTTGCAAGCTTTCAGGGAGACATAATCCCGGAGACTTTGTCGTCGTCGCCGAAATCCGAAATCGCCCCAGCAGATGCTGCTTTGCACTGTGGTTCTGATGAATCACAAACTTGAACGTCGTCCCTTCGTTTGTTCCGACGGGCTCCTTGGTTTCCCACGTCGCCCAGTGAACGACTCCGCCGGCGTTGGCAATCGCCCAGCCGTTCTGATTTCCGGCATTACCGTCGACAGTGAGTGCAATGTTGAATCCGTCCTGCAAGAACGGAGCCTTCGCATTCTGAAGTGCAACCTTCTTCATTTCGTTCGGTTTACTTTTCGGAGCAGCCTGAACCTCAAACTCAGTCACGACAAAGTTTCCGTTTTCAGGAAGCCCCGGGCCGACACCTTTCTCTTTCGTGTAAGGCAGCGCTTCGACACGGAACCCGGTAATGCCCGTCAGAGTCGTATTGACCGTGATCGTGTAAGCTCCCTGGTCAGCGGAGCCGCTTGCCTGAATTGATCGATCGTCCAGCCGTTCCAGCGTCACGCCTTTGGCAGCAGCCAGCGAGGATGCTTCCAGTAAATGCCACTCAGCATCTCCCCCTTGCGTGAGCCGCTTCGAAGCAGCCTGTGGAAGAGCTTCACGGTACTTTGCCAGTTCACTCTCGGCTGTCTGGATCTTCGCTTCACGTTGCTTTTCAAGTTCGGCCAGCATCGGAGCGATCTGCTTCTGATAGCTTTCCAGGTCCGCTGTCGCACGCCCAATGTCATTCTCGCGTTGCCGTTCACGTTTGGGCTTCTCTTCCTTCCACCACGTCTCGCGTTGAGCCAGCTCTTCCTTCAAATCTTTGTGATCATCATCGATTGAATTCATGGCAGCGACGACGGCGTCAATCTCTTCTTTGCTCGCTTCACGGTTCAGAATACGCAGGAAAACTTCACCGATCAGCTTTCGGTCATCCTTCTCTTCTGCAGCCAGCCTGGTCAGATCGTTCTTTGGATCGGCAAGTGCTGTCGCCAAAGTCGGACCGCTCACCAGAGCCATGATCGGCCCCAGAGAGACTCCCGCCGAACGTTCACACTCGCAAGCACTTTCACGAGCAGGCCGACCGAAGTTCGTCAAAAAGCCATCCGGGATCTTCACGCCAACATCCGGAAGTTGTGCTGCTCGAGTCCCTGCAGGAACGCCCGGAATGGCCGGGGTAGACCCGGTCACTCGATGAATCGCGTCGTAAAGGACTTCCGCAGTCAGACGTTTTGGAATCGCGTGCGAGTAATTCGTGTGGTCATCAGCGTTCCACTCGTTCGTGGCAATCGAAAGCTGGTACGTTCTGGACTGGCAGATGTTCCGCATCAGCTCGCGAACGTTGAATCCGCTGTCGATGAATTTCTGTGTCAGATCGTCGAGAAGCTCCGGATTGCTCGGAGGATTACCGGCTCGGATATCATCCAGAGGCTCGATTAACCCAACTCCGTTCAGGTAACCCCAAACTCGATTGACGTAGCTACGTGCAAAGTAGGGGTTATCAGGTGAGCTGATCCACGCGGCCAGCTGCTGTCGACGTGTGGCCTTCTCTGGAGCATCGAAATCACAGTCAAACGGAAACTGCGGAGCCGTGACGGCGCCGGTTCGATCATGAGTGATGTCGCCATCAGCCTTGTCAAATACGACCTCGTACAGCGGCTTCGCACCTTCAACCGCAGTCCCGCCGATCTTTGTGTTGCCCGAAGCTGGATCAGTCTTCAAACCGAACTGAGCAAAGAACGCAGCCGTTTCGTAATATTGATCCTGAGTCCATTTTTCGAACGGATGATCGTGACACTTGTTGCAGTTAAACCGGATCCCCAACCAAAGGTGAGTCGTGTTTTCCATCGTGTCCTGCGGAGTTCGCAGAATCTTGAAGTACGACGCGGCGGGATTCTCTTTGTTTGACCCTTCAGATGTCAAAACTTTGCGAGCAAATTCATCGTACGGAGTGTTCGCAGCAATCTCCGTTCGAATCCAGCTGCGAAACGCGGTTGCTCCCTGCGGTGCCAGAAACTTGCGGTTAACCTGCAGGAGGTCCGCCCACTTATTGGTCCAGTGATCAACAAAGGCGTCGGTGCCGATCAGGGAATCGATCAATGCATACCGTTTAGTCTTTGTATCGGCCTTGTCGTTTACAAAGGCTCGAACCTGATCAGCAGTCGGAGGCAGGCCCGTCAGATCAAGGTGAATGCGACGGATAAACTCTTCATCCGAGCAAAGACCAGACTGCACAATCTTCATTCGCTTAAGTTTGTTGGCAACGTGCCCATCAATGAAGTTCCACTTTTCAGGATCCACCCAGACAAATCCATCGCGGTTACCCATCGCGGTTAAGGTGGTGGCTGCGTACTTGCCTTCGAAGCGAGCGAGAATCGCCGCTTCCCCTCGCCGCTCCGTCGTAACCAGCCCGGTTCCGTCTGCTTTGGCAACGTCGCCGTTGCTACTTTCTATGAAGGCTTCCGCTGTGACATCTCGAACGGTTCCGTCCGTGTACGTTGCGAGAATTCGCATCTGCTGCTTCGCACCGAGCTTCTGAACGACTGGCATTTGTGGCTCGATCGAGATCGACTCAACGCGAGCGGATGTCAGATCAAGCTTTGCACCGCCACCGATCCAGCGACGGATAATTTCATAGTAAGGCTCGCCGGGTTTTGTCAGCTGACCGCCAAGGTGGGGCACCGCTCCCGTTGCCTTCAGCAACATGAGACTGTTTTCCGGAGCCGCGATATTCGCCCGTCGCGACGCGAGTTCATCAGTGAAAGCTCGCGTGTCGTAAATCGGGTCGTACCCTCGCAATGACAACTTGAAGCCGTTCTTTCCATCTTTCGAACCGTGGCACGTCCCCTGGTTACAGCCAAGTTTTGACAGGACGGGAGTCACGTCGCGGATGTAATCGGTGGACGTAATTTCTGCCGACGTCACATTGACTGGGATTTCAATCTTCTGATCCGCGACACTGGCGATCAGCTTTGTTTGGCCTTTCCCGATCACACGAACAAGACCGCTGCTCGAAACCGATACAACGTTTGGAAGAGCGGCGTCAAACTTCACCATCCTGGTCACGTCGAGCGATGTTCCGTCTGCAAGACGTCCAGTCAGTACCACCTGACTCTTATCGAACGCTCCTGCCATCTCAATCGATTTCGGGAGCGACTCGATCGAAACCAGCTTCTGATCTGCTGACAGCTGCTCAAGCGGTGAACCTGCTGCATCGTCGGCGTTCTTTGCTGTCGTCGTCGCCTGCTCACTCGCGCTGCCATCGCCGCTGACGGGCACGGACAGAAACTCGTTGAGCAACTTCCCGGTTTCTGATTCGTAAATACGAATTTTTCCGTTCGAGCCCCCTGCCGCAACACGCTTGCCATCCGGCGAAAATCGCACGGCGTAAATTCCAGAATCCTCGACAGCAATCTTCGCGATCACGGGCAATGTCTTCTTTTGATACTCGGCAACTTTTTTCTTCTCAGCGTCGTTCTGCGACTGCACTCGTTTGGCGAGAATTGCCTTAATGTCATCCGGCGCGGACGTATCGATGTCTGTGTCGTAAACAATAATGTCGCCTTTGCCATCCAGGCTGCTGCCCGCTACGGCTCGACGTCCGTCGGCTGAATAATCGACACTGAAGACCACACCTCTCAGCGGAGCCAGCTCTCGGATCAGGTTGGCGTTGTCGCCAATGACGCGCTTCGTAATGCGGAAGATTCGGAACAGCTTGGGAACTCCGTCAGCCCCGCCGACGATGATCTCATCGCGTTTCGGATGAGTGTCGACAGTGGCGACGCCCCCCTTCAACGCTCCAGGTGTGATCGAGGTCACATTGTCGATGAACCGCTGCGTTGCCACTTCAGTCAGCTTCGCCGTTCGATCGCGACCGACTGAGATCACATGGTCGCCGGAAGGATTCCAGACGGTATCCAACGCCCAGTCGCTGTGCGCCCCGTTAAAGAGTACCTGCTCACCGGTATCCGCCTTGATGGCTCGTACGGTGTTATCTGAGCAACCAAAGGCAATGCGTGTTCCGTCGGGAGACCAGCTTGCTCCGTACAGCGTGTCGTAGGTTTCTGTGTGCGAAAGAAGCAGCTCGCGTTTCGCGACATCCCAGACCTGAATTTCTCCCATGCGTCCCGGCTTGCCGCCCGCAACGGCCAACCGCGTCCCGTCTGGCGAAAACCGAACCGACTCAATCCGCTCGGACAATCCGACCAGCCGAGCAAGGATCTGAGAACCGTCTGCCTTGTGAATCAGAACTTCGTTGTACCCGGCGACAGCAATCTGGTTTCCGTCCGGTGAAACATCCAGAGACGTAATCACGGGCGGCAGTGCGTAAACCGGCGGATGATCCGCGTCGTATCGCACTTCGGCGTTCGCAGGAGTGTCGTTCTTTGCACCTTGAGCAATCCACTTTCTGATCAGCTCGATCTCTGTGTTGTGCAACGGCTTCTTACCGCGAGGCATCTCGGCCTTCCCATCTGCCGGAGTGATCAGCTGAACCAGATAGCTGACGTCCGGCTTGCCCGCGACAACCGGAGCCTCTTCACTCTCGCCTGGTTTGACCAGCAAATCGTACGACGTCATGACGTACTCGCCTGCCGACTTCGCCTTGGCTGGCTGATGACACCCCTGACAATTTGCCTGAAGAATCGGCCGGATGTCTTTATAGAAGCTGACGTCGGGAAGAGTTCCTGCCGGCTTCTCGTCAGCAGAAGCGAGAGCCCCAACGGCAAGAATCACACAGGCAGACAACCATGAGTAGAACGTCGATTTCATTCCGTCACCCGTAACGAGTTCGAAAGAAGGAGCAAATCCGGAGCGAGGATGCCTGGTAAAACAAGCAGTCGCGGGACAGCGAATAAGGAAGGACGTCGTGGTGGGAAATTACGCAGG
>JADHNX010000186.1 GCA_016779365.1 Planctomycetaceae bacterium | reverse complement strand
TACCACAGCTCGAAGAACTGCGAGAGCAGATTCCCACCGGCGTTGTGATGATGCTGCGCATCCCTGGAATCGGGCCGAAAAAAGTCGCAGCGATTTTCAATGAACTCGGCGTCACAACGCTTGATCAACTTCGTGAAGCGGCGGAGCAGGGGCAGATTGCCAAACTGAAAGGCTTCGGCGCAAAAACCGCAACGACAATTCTGGAAGGACTCGATCAGGTCGAACAGTCGGCTCAGCGAGTCTACCACGCAGACGCTCGACCGGTCGTCGAGCAGATTGTCGCCGCCCTGGCCGAGCTGGACGAAGTAACTCAGGTCAGCGTGGCCGGAAGTTTTCGGCGATGCCGCGAAACGATTGGCGACCTCGACGTTCTGGCGACGGCAACGGATTCTGCCCGAGTGATGGACACGCTCGCCGAGCATCCGCTTGTCGAAAAAGTACTCGCCCGCGGCGAGACGAAACAGCGAGTTAGATTGAGCCCGTTATTTGACGGCATCAAGAAACTGGAACTTGACCTGCGAGTTGTTCCTGACGAATCGTACGGCGCGGCGATGCAGTATTTTACCGGCTCGAAAGAGCACAACATCGTTGTCAGAAAGCGTGCTCAGGAGCAGGGGCTGAAGGTTAACGAGTACGGCGTTTATCGCGGCGACAAGTACATCGCCGGAGCGTCCGAGGAAGATGTATATGCGGCGCTGGGACTGCCGTTTATCGCTCCTGAATTGCGCGAAGATCGTCGTGAGTTTGACCTCGCCGCCGCCGGAACATTGCCGGAACTGATCACGGTCGACGACATCCAGGGCGACCTCCACATGCACACAACCGCGACGGACGGGCAGGCGACGATCCTCGAAATGGCCGAAGCGGCCAGGGCTCGAGGTCTGAAGTACATCGCGATCACCGACCATTCCAAACGCGTCACGATGGCCAACGGCCTGGACGCGGATCGGCTGCGGGCTCACTGGAAGAACATCGACAAAGCTCGTGCAAAGATTTCCGGCATCGAAATTCTGTGCGGGATTGAGTGCGACATTCTCGAAGACGCAACGATGGACCTGCCCGACGACGTACTTGCCGAAGCCGACTGGGTTGTCGCCGTTCTTCACTACGGCTTGAAACAGCCTCGAGACCAGATCAACAAGCGGCTGTTAAATGCGATCAGAAATCCCCACGTGTCAGCCATCGGTCATCCGAGTGGTCGAGTGATCGGGAAACGTCCCGGAGCGGACGTCAGCTTCCCGGAAGTGTTTCAGGCCGCCGCCGACCACGGATGCATGATGGAGATCAACGCTCACCGCAGCCGGCTGGACCTGGATGACGTCCACGCCGCAGCCGCGAAGGACTTCGGAATTCCCATTGTCATCAGCACGGACGCTCACAGCGTTCACGGATTCGCTGAACTGCAGAACGGGATCAATCAGGCTCGGCGCGCCGGCCTGAGCGCTGACGACGTTGCAAACACCCGCAATCTCAGCGAATTTCGCAAGATCATTCGCTGACTGACCGGAAAATGAGTGCCCGTACTTGTCCAGTTGTAAATCTCAAGGACCAACAGCAATTGAATCGGCGCAAAGCAAAGCAGGTCAGAAAGCTTAACTTCCTGACCTGCTTCGATTTATCGAATGTCGCAGCTTTTAATCAGCTTAAGCCGCGATGACTATGCCAGTTTCTTATTGCACGTTTTGCAACGGACTCGTCGGCGGACAACCTTTCCGCATTTCGGGCAGCGGGCTGTGGATCGTGCTTTGTGCAACTTTGTACGGGGTCGTTGAACCATGATTCACCTGTGTCAGTAAAGATTCGGCCAAAAATCTGTATCAGCCGATCCTGTAATTGAAAAAGCGGGGAACGCGAAAATCTACCGACGCAGCACTACGCTCGCAACCCATTCCCGTTCGACTCTGGATCGTCAGGGCAGATTGCAACGTGAATGAACTCGTCAGTTCACGTCAGAAAACAGAAAAGCCCTCGGGTGAAATCAAATTCACCGGAGGGCTTCCGGGCACCGGCAGTCAGGAGACAGCCTGCCGAGCCAGCTAATCTTCGTCGACTTCACCGTCGGGGCCGTGATCGACACAGTCTTCGTTGTGCCACAGCGGAAGTCCAGCAGCGTAGCGAGCAGCAAGCATGCATACTTTTTCTTCTGAACCCGGTTTAGCGATGGTCGCCGTCTGTGGGTCAATGTTCAGTCCCTCAAGATCAATCTCGGGGTACTCTTCGAGCGTGCTGTAACCGTCGTCGTCAAAGTCAAAATCGTCCATTTTTACGTCCACATCAGCTAACGGCATCGGGATTTACTCCTGCTCCAGAGAGGGAACCAAAGCGGGGTGGTCAGTTGAAAAGCAAGGAACGACCGCGTTCCAGCCCAGCAATATCAAAAATACTGTTCAAACTCATTTAAACAGAAAACGAATCTCCAAATAGATAGTGACAGCGCACACAGACTCTGCTGATAAAGCCACATTAAGGGGAACGAGAGCGACTTTGGGGCGGACGCCAACGGCGTCCTTACAAACTCTGGGGAGAGATTCGCCGAGAAATATCTACACCAGACGCAACACAAGCAACTGTCTTTTGTCAGAACAAAACTGAAATTGTTGAGTGAGCCGGTGAGCTTGATTGGGAGGGTTAATCAGGTGGGTGGTGGCTAGGATTCTCAGCTCAAACGTTTGGGAAGTCAACAATTTTTTTTCTTTCTCTTCGACAAACCTTCGATCGGAACATCGTACCGTAACTTTCGTTCGCCTGACTGGGTCAAAAAGAGCGGGTACGGCCACGCTCAACCTGAATCTCGACCTGATCGGGAAGGGCGAGAAACTTTGTAACGCTTTAATTTCCGATCCAACGTCGACCGCTCGATCCCCAGAATCTGAGCCGCCGTCGACTTGTTCCAATTTGTCCGCTCAAGGGTATTGAGGATATGTTCCCGCTCCAGCCGATTGAGCGAAATATCCCGGTTGTCCTGCTTAAACGATTCTCCCACCGCTCCAGCCTTCGCCGAGGACGTTCGGGTTGAAAGCTGGATATCGGCGGGTTCGATTGTCGCATTGCGGGCCAGAATGACAGCGCGCTCGATTGTGTTTTGGAGTTCCCGGATGTTGCCGGGCCATTGATATTCCATTAACTGCTTGATTGCTGCGTCTGAAAAATCCTGAACTCGGTTGCTGGTTTTTGCTGAAAACTTCTGCAGGAAATAATGAGCAAGAACCGGAATATCCGACGCATGATCTCTGAGAGCCGGCACCGCAATTTCCATCACGAACAATCGGAAGAAGAGATCCTGCCGAAATGTCTTCTCCTCGATTGCCAGTTCAAGATCGCGATTTGTTGCGGCAACAACTCGCACGTCGACAGTGATCGGACTTCCGCCGCCGACACGTTCAAACGGATGCCCCTCCAGGACTCGCAGAAACTTCGCCTGGATTGGAAGGCTCATTTCGCCGACTTCGTCGAGGAACAGCGTCCCACGATCGGCCTGTTCGAACTTACCAATCTTTCGACCGGCAGCCCCCGTGAATGAACCCTTTTCGTGCCCGAAAAGTTCACTTTCGAGCAGCGTCTCAGACAGAGCAGCGCAGTTCATACAGACAAAGGGGCCGGTGCGTCTGTCACTGCTGAAGTGAATTGCCCGAGCGACAAGCTCTTTGCCAACGCCACTTTCGCCCCGAATCAACGCGGTCGCGTCAGTAGGCGCAACCCTCGCGATCGTGTCTTTCAGAGATTGCATCGCCGGGCTGTCGCCAACAAGGTCGCTTTCGATAGCCAGTTGATGCCGCAGCGTCTTTGCTTCGTCTTTTGCTTTGGCGAGTCCATCCTGAAGATGAATCTTCTCCTTAAGATGTTCCAGCGCGACGGCAAACTGATCCGCAACCGCGAGCGTGTAATCCAGATCGTCAAGCTCCAGGTGACTGCCACCCTGAGTCGTGTAGAGATGGATCAGACCGTAGATCGCGTCCTTCGTTCTGATCGGCGCACAGATCACACTGTAAGCCTGAAGCTTCTGAAGGCTCGCTTTGTCCGTCAGCCGGCTGTCTTCTTTAATGTCTCGCGCGAGAACCGCTTCCCAATCGTTCAGCACAATCGTAGACAGCGAATTCGACACCTTCTCGTAGGTCTCGTCACCGGCCGTTCGGTAGGCGACGATCTGCAACTGCGACGGCTCTGGTTGCTCGACACTTTTCGGCAGAAGCAGCACGGCTCCGATGCTCACCTTACTTTCCGAGACAAGTCCTTCGAGGACAATCTCAGACAGCTCCTTGATGTCTCGCGTCGAACCCATTTCAAGAGCCAGGCGGTACATCTTCGCCAGTTCCTGACTGGCTCGGTCCCGACCGATCGCTTCGGCACCTCCGCCCGAGTGATACCTTGTTTTGTGTCTTCGAAAGACGATCTCCGGCTCAGGCGATCCTCGCGTCACCGACGGAAGGCCGTCGCAGGTCTCCGTTCCGCTTTCCAATGAAATGTCACTGTCCGGCGGCCTGGAAATATCCAGCGTGAAGACAAGACTGCATTCTCCGATCTGAATCTGGTCACCGTCGCTTAGAGGCCAGTCGTCAGTAACGCGGCAGCCTTCAATCAGCGTTCCGTTTCGACTTCCGAGATCCCGCAGCATCCATTCGCCGTCTGCCTGATAAATCTCGCAGTGGTGCCGACTGCAAATATCGTCTGGAACCACGACACGGTTCGTCGGCGCTCGACCAATGGTTGTGACCTGTCCGGGAGCCAGACGAAAGACATTTCGCCACTTCAGCTCATCCCGAAGAATCAGGTACACCGACTGGTCCGAAACGGCTTCCGAATTGGTCCATTCGCGCGACATTAACGGAAATCGTCCTCATTGAATGAAGTCAGAACCGTGACCAACCCAGCTCTGAATGGACAACACCCCGAATCAAACTGCGTCGTCGGGTGCTCTGAGACGATGACCATCCAGCTGTAACGCCAGCATTGATGAATCGTCGTGACTCGGTATTTCCGAAAGTTGGTCACCTGCCGGCCAGCATAAACAAGCTAGATTCGAGCTGGCAATGTATTTCAGACCTCAACGTCATTGTGCCCGAGTTCGTGCGCGAGCAACCTCAATATCTTCGCCAATGCGGACAACCTGACAGTTCGATCAGAATCAGGCAGGAACTCATTGAGTGTCGGAGACAATCGCTTTAGGCTGACTCCTCGACCGGATCCGACCAGATCAGCCGCGTGGCCTCGATGTCGCGCATCAAGGTTTTCATCGAGCAAATTACTTCCATGCAGCAGTTCGCTGACCGTTCGTCGCTCCCTGCAAAACTTTCCTCAGAGGCCAACGAATGAGCACTCCCCGCCATCCGAATCTCACTCGCAGGACAGCCATCCAGGCCGGCGGAGTCGGTCTGCTCGGTCTGGGATCGAATCACCTGGCAGCCTTGCGAGCGGCCGATTCAGCAACGCCAATGCCGGACTCGCCAAAGCAACGTTCCGTAATCTACATATTCCTCTCCGGAGGACTCGGCCAGCATGACAGCTTCGATATGAAACCAGACGCGCCCGACAACATCCGCGGCGAGTTCATGCCGGTGTCGACGCAAACGCCCGGCCTGCAAATCTGCGAGCACATGCCGGAGCTGGCCAAACGCAGCAGCAAGTGGTCAATCGTGCGTTCTCTGACTCACCCCTACAACGAACACTCGCAAGGGCACATGGTGATGCTGTCAGGTCGGACGCCCATGCCGCCGACTTTCAGCGCGAGTAAACCAATGCCCGAAGACTGGCCGTCCATTGCGGCTATTTCCGGCGACCACTTTCCAGCAACAAATAATCTTCCGCCAGCCGTCGTCCTGCCCGAGCGACTGATCCATCGAAGCGGTCGAGTCATCCCTGGACAGTTTGCCGGTCAGATGGGGCGACGACGCGATCCCTGGTTCGTCAACGCGGCACCGTTCAATGGCACAACTTACGGAGCGTTTCCCGAGTACGAGTTTCATCACGCTCGCGGAACCGAGCATGTCGAGTCGCTGAAGTTTCAGGCTCCGAGTCTCGATCTGCCCGAAGGTTTCACACAGCCGCGCATCGCCCGCCGATTCGGCCTGATGAACGAAGTCGAACGGCAGCGTCAGGAACTCGACGGCTTCGCCTCGACGCAGCAGTTCGACAAGTTCAGACAGGGAGCGATTTCGCTGCTGACCGACGACAAAGTCCGGCACGCCTTCGACGTCGTGAAAGCGGACGATGCCATCCTCGACCGCTACGGTCGAAACTCGTTCGGCTGGTCACTGCTGATGGCTCGTCGTCTGGTCGAAGCCGGCGTCAACATGGTCCAGGTCAACCTCGGCAATAACGAATCCTGGGACACTCACGGCAACGCCTTCCCCAACCTGAAAGACAAACTGCTGCCGCCGATGGACCGGTCCGTCGCGGCGCTGCTGGACGATCTCGACGACTCCGGACTGCTCGATTCAACACTCGTCGTGATGGCTGGCGAGTTTGGTCGTACTCCTAAAGTCTTCGGCCTGCCGGCTCACTACAAACTTCCCGGTCGAGATCACTGGGGAGCCGTCCAGACGGTCTTCTTTGCTGGCGGCGGCATCCAGGGCGGACGAGTCATCGGCTCGTCGGACAAGATCGGAGGCTACCCGGCAGCCGATCCGCAGAAACCAGAAAACATGGCCGCGACAATCTACCAGTCGCTCGGAATTCCCCGCACCGCCGCCTGGCACGACGATTTCAACCGCCCGTACCACATTTACCACGGCGAGCCCATCTCCGGCCTGACTTGAACGACTGCGTTATGTTGCCTCATCCTCAGCGAGCATCCTGAAAAAGCTCGCCCAGTTCTCATCAGGAATTGATGGTTTTTCAACTTGGCAGGACTCGAATTGCTGCCGTTTCGCCAGGTCGCCTATCATGAGTCCGTCGCACGGACTCTGTCCCGGTCGAGCTTTCCGTCGAATCGCCAACTGTGCGGCGTTTCACCGAGCGACCGATGATCCTGGTCCGAAGATAGAAAAAGCCAACACTCTTTTAGTAACACGGCGTACCGTCCCGCACCGCAAACGACTCGCGGCGACGCCTGACGACTCACCCAAGCCAGCTTGCCCCCACCCGGTCGGAGAATTTTCATATGTTGAGAGGGCCTCAAACCTTCCGGATCGACGGCACCCGATTTCGACGTCTTGCCATCGCCATTCCACTCTACGTTGCTCTGGTCACCGTCGGCACGTTACCTGGAGACTCAGCTCAAACGGCAACGGCTCAGGATCTCAAAGGGCTCTTCAACCTCGGCGATCCAATCGGCAAGCCGGCCCCGAAATCAACGTCGACCGAAGCGAAAATCACGCTCGAACCAGCGAACGCGAAAGCTGGCGATGTCGTAACGGTGAAAGTCGCGCTGGACCTTCCCAGGGGCTCGCATACCTATTCGATGTCCAAGGGCTTCAGTGGCCGGACGAAATTCGAGATCGACACTTCAACCGGAGTCGAATCTGTCGATGCGGACTTCGTAACGGCGACCAAACCAAAGTCGAAGAACGACGCATTGCTCGGCCAGGTTGTCGAGACTCACGAAGGCAACATCGTCTGGACTCGCCGCTTCCGCCTGAAAGCCGGAGCCTCGCCCGAGTCCGTCAAAATCGCTGGCCAAATGCGATATCAGGTCTGCGATGCCACCAGCTGCCGACCGAAGAATCAGAAGTTCGAGCTGACACTCGGCGGCGGTTCT
Organism: Planctomycetaceae bacterium; assembly: GCA_016779365.1. Lineage (GTDB taxonomy): Bacteria > Planctomycetota > Planctomycetia > Planctomycetales > Planctomycetaceae > JABMPE01. The sequence goes on along the minus strand of JADHNX010000186.1, from coordinate 802 downwards.
GCAGACGATCCTGTCTACGAAGTCCGGCACGCACCGACCCAGAAAGTTGGCGGCGTGGAGAAGCCCGGCCCGTCGACATGGACCGCTCGTCTTTCGCCCAAAGACGCTGCACCCGGTGAGAAGGTGACGCTCTCGATCGTCGCCAGAATGCAGAAGGGCTACCACACCTTCGCCCTCGACCATGACAAACGAAACATCGGCCTGCCGACGGTCATTCAGACGCTCACCGTCAGCGGCCTTGAGCCGGTTGACGAAAAAGCCGGTTTCACACCAGACCACAAAGTCGAGCTGCACGAAGTGCTCGGCAAAACGCAACGAATCCACCACGACGAGGTCACCTGGACGCGAGAGTTTGTCGTCGCTGATTCAACCAAAGACGATGGCTATGGAATCTCCGGTAAGGTGAGTTTCCAGGTTTGCGACGCCAGCAGTTGCCGTCCCGGCAAGTTCTCGTTTGAGCTTGGTAAAATCAGCACATTGCCGGATGTTCACAATCCAGCCCAGGCTTCGTTAAACGCAGTCTCTCCAGAGGCGACTCCTCCCAACGAGAATCCGCTTGCCGCCGACGGGGCCTCGGGAACTATTTTCACAAACCTCACTTATCGCGAACCGGGTGGCTCCTCTCCCGCTGGAGGCTTGCCGCAGTTCCTCTTGTTCGCGTTTCTCGGCGGGTTGATTCTCAACGTGATGCCGTGTGTTCTGCCGGTGATCGCGATCAAAGTTCTGAGCTTTGTTCAGCAGGCCGGCGAAGATCGAAGTCGGATCTTTCTGTTGAACGCGACTTACTCTCTCGGCGTGATTT
>JADHNX010000185.1 GCA_016779365.1 Planctomycetaceae bacterium | reverse complement strand
CATCACGGTTCGCCGGACGAAAGGCGTGATCACTATTCTGTCCGCACTTGACAACCTGATTAAAGGGGCGTCTGGTGTCGCCGTTCAGAACTTCAACCTGATGGCCGGCTTCCCGGAAACGATGGGCCTGATTCCAGCGTAGGAACGACAGATTGTAACGAATCGGTGGGCTGTACCACTCGGCTCAGACCGTCGCTTGATCGACCGATGGCCTTTGTTAGGATTGCTCGCCCTGTCTCTCTCGAATTCGATCGAGTCCATCCAGATTCATCTCTTTTTCGAGCGGCAGGAACGACAACCGTAGCCTCTCGGTACGAAAAGCACCTTCGAGGAAACGGCGGCTGCGTCAGTTTGTCCGCTCGACTTTCGCTTTTGAAATCCGCTCGGACGTGTGGAAGTTTTTGAGGCCGTGCCTTACCTATGCTGGTTTCTTTTCAGACAGTGATGCCAATTCTGGTGGCTCTGCTGGCGATTCTGACAGCCTGGCTGCTCGTTGAGCGGCCACTGCGAATTCGAGTTGTTCCCGTCCTGGCGACCGGAGTGACGACTGTTCGAATTTCGCAAACCGGTCAGATCTCTCAGTCAGTACCCATCGAACTGCGGCATCTTCGCGAAGCCCGACGAGGGTCTCCTGACGCGCCACCTGGTGGGCGTTTGGGAGTTCTGCCCGCGCGCGTGCAGCGACAGCTCTGATTCTTCCCGAACTGCTCAGCTCCGTTTTCTGATATTCGATCTTCCAGCCTGATCGTTGCCACGTAAGTGGTGGCGAGTTTTCTGGACGGACGAGTGGAGCTTTCTGTGCCGGATTCCATCGTGGCGGCGTTCGCTCTTTCGCGACGTCGTTGCCGGAATTCTCTGCCCGGCTGATTCGGCCCCTGGTCGGCAGTTAGAGCGGCTGCGTCAACCGGGTCGACATAAGGACGCAGCTCATGAATGAGGTGATCTACGCCGGGATTGGTCTCGCCGCTGGTGGTGCTGTCGGATTCTTCTTCGAACGAATTCGACGTGGCGCCTCTTACCAGGACCGGGACCAGATTCTCGAACAGGCCAGGCGGGACGCGGAAACGCTCAAACGCGACGAAGAGTTGAAGGCTCGGGAAGAACTGCTGAAGAAACGCGAGGAGATGGAAGCCTCGCTCAACGACACACGAGACGCTTTACACAAGCGCGAACGCGACCTCGACAAACGCGAAGGCTCGCTGGACGACCGGGATGAAGAATTCGTCAAACGCGAAAAGATGATCGAGGGCCAGCAGCAGAAGTTGACCACTCGCAGCAAGGCGATGGAAGTTAAGGAAAAAGAACTCGAACGACTTCTCGCCGAAGAACAGGACAAGCTGTTTCATATCAGCAGCCTCAGCCCCGAACAGGCGAAGGACATGCTGCTGGACCGGCTCGATCGTCAGTTGAAAGACGAGACCGGCGGCCTGATTCTGAAGTACGAAAGCGAACTGAAGAACCGGCAGGAAGAGCTTTCTCGCGAAATCCTCGGCATGGCCATTCAGAGAATCGCGTCAGCTCAGACGTCCGAGATGACTGTCTCGACCGTCGACATTCCGAACGATGAAATGAAGGGCCGCATTATCGGCCGCGAAGGTCGCAACATTCGAGCCTTCGAAAAAATCGCCGGAGTGGACGTTATCGTCGACGACACGCCGGGCGTCGTGGTGGTTTCGGCGTTCGACAAAGTGCGGCGAGAAATCGCTCGGCTGTCGCTGATCAAGCTGATCGAAGACGGGCGAATTCATCCAACTCGGATTGAAGAAGTCGTCGCGGAAACCGAAAAGGAAATGGACGCCCACATTCGCAAGCTGGGTCTGGAAGCCTGTCACGAAGCAAACATCGTCGGGCTGCACGAAAAGCTGGTGTACCTGATGGGGCGACTCCAGTTCCGAACCAGTTACAGCCAGAACGTGTTGCGACACTCGATCGAAGTTTCACACATCACTGGTCTGTTGTGCGAACAGGTCGGCCTCGATTCGACACTCGGACGTCGCTGCGGATTTCTGCACGACATCGGAAAAGCCGCCGACCACGAAATGGAAGGCGGCCACCCAGCCGTCGGAGCGGAACTTCTCAAGCGTTACCACGAGGGGGAAGAAGTTGTCCACGCAGCCGCCGGGCACCACGACGACATCCGTCCTGAATTCATCTACACGGTGCTGGTCGCTGCGGCCGACGCTGCGTCAGCTTCCCGACCGGGCGCTCGCCGCGAGAACCTGGAACGTTACGTCAAACGCCTGGAAGATCTGGAAGCCATCGCCTGCGGCTTCCCTGGAGTCAACCACGCATTCGCCGTTCAGGCCGGACGCGAAATCCGCATCATCGTCGACTCAAACCGAATCAACGACCGCGAATCCGCCAAGCTGGCGAAGGAATGTGCAAAGGCCATCGAAGAAAACCTCACTTATCCCGGCGAAGTCAAAGTTGTTGTCCTGCGAGAAACCAAGGCCGTCGAGCACGCTCGATAGTTGATGGTTGATCGTTAAAAGTTGATAGAAACAAAGCCCGGCTGGTTCCTTGAACCAGCCGGGCTTTTTCTTCAAATTTCAGCAGTGACCAAACGCAATTGGGAGTCGCCGAAGCGAAACTCAACTCGTCGTTACTTCGCTGTTTTGTCGGAGTCAGGCGTCGGAGCGGCTGGCGAGCTGGCGGGAGCATCTGTTTCCGGCGGCGACTTTGGTTCGTCCTTGCTGCTGAGTGCTGCCGCAGTCGGTTGTGCTCCCTGATCCGCGTTCTTCGAATTTTTTGCCGCTTCATTAAGTTGCTCTTCCGTGGCAATCTTGACTCGCAGCCCTGACGACTCGCCAGTGGCGTCGATCGCTTTGTCCAGCTGATTGGTCATGATCTTCTCAGCAAGAATCCGACGAACCCAGGTCAACGCTTCTGTCGCAAACACCCGCGATCCGCCTTCCTTGTTTTTCGATTCGCTGACGATGTGCATCATCTTTCGCACGGCATCTCCGTACTGCTTTCGGAGATAGAGAATCCGAGCTTCAAAAAAGTCAACCAGCAGTTCGTCCTGCAGGTACTTTCGATGCTTTCGCAGATATTCTTCGGCGACTGACGGAGCGTTTACTTCAAGCGGCATCGTGATTGCGACAAAGGCCAACGATTCTCGTTCCGCTTTGTCAGTCTGGCGAGCGATCGCGTCTTCAAGTTGTTTTTGTGCGGCCGGCAGTCGACCACTTCTTGTTAGATAAATCGCGTACTTCGACACGACCAGTGTGCTGCGAGGAAATCGGTCCACCATCTTTGCGAACAGCTGATCGCGGTGCTCGTTCTCGGTCGTTTGTGACAGGACCGACGCGAAGTATTCGGCCCCTTGAAGGTTTGCGTCAGTTTCCTGGTACAGAACTTCCGCCAGTGCCGCCGCGTCGTCCACTCGTTCGAGCGCCATTAGAACGCGAACCTTTTTGCTTCTCAGGGAAATGCTTTCAGGATCCAGCTTCAGCAACCCATCAATCAGAGATAACGCTTCATCGGGTAGTTCTTCTCGAATCGCGAAGGTCAGCAGTTCGGGATGAAACTCCGGAATATCGGCCGCCATCGTGATCGCCGTATCAAGAGTCTGCTTCTTTCGCTGGTTGTGATACTCCGCCGATTTCGGATTGCCATCTTCGCTCAACAGAATCGACTTCGCTTTGAATCCGTACGCCGCGAACAGAGCGACCGCCGCCGTCGATGCGTAATCCCGATTCAACTCGATCAATTGATCAACAGCCGAACGCTCACGTGCCATCATGCGAAACTTCAGCTCCAGCCCTTTGTATTTCGGATCGTTCGGAGCGGCGGCAATGGCTCGACGGATCTCAGCGTTGGCTGGTTCGTACCTCTGCAAACGGTCCAGAGTGATCGCCTTTAGATAGCGAAACTCGGGCGGGGCATCCGTGTCCGACGTCACGCTGAGCGTTTCCAGCGCCGCCTGATCACTGGAAAGCTGGAGATGCCGCCGAGCTTCGGCGATTTTTTCAGCATACATGTTCTGGCGATTCACCGCCGACAGCCAGTACCAGACCCCGCCCACTCCGACAGCAATCGCGGCGACGCAGACGGTCACAACCCATCGCACGACGCCTCGCCGCATGGATGCCTCGCGATCAGAAATTTGAAATGAAACGGCTGACGAGTTGGAGAAGGACAACATCCGCACGGCGGACTCCCGGAAGCTGAAAACGGTGAGTTGATTGAAACTCTGGATTGTGTGCCAATGGCTCTGCCAGTGCTGAGCTTTTCCCTCTGCAGAAACGAACTGATCAGCAACCAGGAGGTACCGACGGAGCTGTGGCACACCTCCGGATTACTCAGAGAAAAGTGCCCTGATGCTGTCATTCGAGCCGGATCATTCTGAAATCCAGAATGACCGAAGTCGACAGGTAATCATAGGCCGAGAGCCGCCGCCTCGCTGTTGGGAAGTCGCCTTCGTCAGCAACCGGACAGCGCCATAATGACTGCAACAATCCCAGCCATTCCGACCAGAACCCACGGCAGCGGCTTGCCCTGCCAGGCGGACGTCGAGAACTCAACATACTCGCCACACTCCGGGCACTGCTCAGCATCTTCGTAGACGTCCGTGCCGCAGTTCGGACATCGCACGGTTTCGGTGATGTCGTCCGAATCATCGTCGTAATCAGAATCCGGATACTCGTGATCGTCAAAATCGTCGGACCAGTCGTCCACAACAGGCTCCTGGGAAGAGTCAACAGAAAGAGAACACTGCGCGCAAGAAAACCCCGGTCAGGACATGCATGACCGGGGTTTGAACGATAATCGGTTAAATGTTGAGCGTCAGCCTTGAAGCACTTTGTCGATGGTGCCTCGCAGGACGCTGCCGGACTTCTGCAAAGCCATCTTTTCTTTTGGCCAGAGGTCGATCTCGTAGCAGTTGACGACGCCCTGGCTGCCAACGACGGTCGGGACCGAGATGCAGACGTCCCGCAGCCCGTACGCTCCGTCTTGCAGGGATGAGACCGGCAGAATGCGACGCTGGTCTAGAGCGATTGAGTGAATGACGTCGGCGATCGAAGCTCCGACGGCGAAGCCTGCTCCGCCTTTCTTTTTGATGACTTCCGCTCCGCTGCCGCGAGTTTTCTTCTCGACGTCGGCGATCAAGGCTGGCGTCACGCCGGGATACTTTTCGAGCGGCAGGCCAGCAATCTGAGCGGCGGACCAGATCGGCACCATGCTGTCGCCGTGCTCGCCGAGGATCAGTGTCTGAACCTGAGTCGGAGGCACGTCGAGTCGCTGAGCCATCATGCTTCGCAGACGCGTTGTGTCGAGAACCGTTCCAAGGCCGATGACCTGATTCGACGGCAGTCCCAGATCCTTAACGGCCAGGTAAGTCAGCACGTCGACCGGATTTGAAACGACGAACACTTTCGCCGTCGGCTTGAGGCCGTGCTGCTTCACGTCGGCCAGAATGTTGCGGAACAGAGCAACATTGCGGTTGATCAGGTCGAGTCGGCTTTCGTCCGGCTTACGTCGCAAGCCAGCAGTGATGCAGATTACGTCGCTGTCTTTGACGGCTTCGGTGCCGCATCCGTAAATCTTCTGATCGCTGATCAGCGACGCCCCATGCAGCAGGTCCAGAGCCTGCCCCTCAGCCAGTTCCAGATTCACGTCGACAAGAGCGATCTCGCGAACGATGCCGCCAAACTGCAAAGCACTCGCTGCACACGAACCAACCAGTCCACCACCACCAATTATGCTGACTTTCATCTAAGTCTCCGTAATCTTCTTATTTTTTGAACGCAGAGTTCGCTGAGGAAAAGACGCCTGGGGAAAAGGAGACCTCTCCGTTTCTCTGTGCGTCCTCAGTGTCCTCTGCGTTCCGATTTGCATTGGGAAGCAACTACGTCAGGCCGAGCCTGACCTACTAATTACTTACCCATAGCCGCCATGACCTGCTCGGTGATCATCTTCACCAGAGCTTCGTTGTCGACGCCCGCAGCTGCAGGATTTGATCCGCCTTCGTAAGTTGGTTTCTGAAGGTAGCCGGGGTACGACGGAGCCGGCTCGAACGCACAGTTCTGCGGTGCTTCGCCTTCTTTGTAACCGTCCCGGAATGCGCTGTTGCCACACAGATCGCAGTCTTCGTTGTGGAAGCGCGGATCGTCGAAGCCGAGTTTCTTCTTCAGGTCGAGCAGCTCACGAGACTTCTGCTCGTTGAGATAATCGACTCTGCCCATCTGCTGAGCGAGCAACAGAATGCGACAGTAAGCGTCGAGGATTTCGGTTTTCCAGTAAGCTTCTTCGACCGTCTTGCCGAAGCTGATTGTGCCGTGATTTTTCAGGATGATCGTATTGGTCGATTTGAGGAACGGAGTCACGGTCGACGCAAATTCCTGACCGCCTGGCGTCTCGTAAGGAGCCACCGGAATTTCGCCCATGAAGACTTCAATTTCCGGCAGGATGCACTGAGGGATGGCTTCGTTGGCGACAGCGAACGCCGTGGCGTGAGGTGGGTGGCAATGTACGCAGGCCTTGACGTCCGGGCGGTGCCGCATGATTTCGAGGTGAAGCAGGATTTCGCTGGTGCGTTTCCGTTTGCCAGCGATCTGGTTGCCCTGCATGTCGACGGCGCAAATGTCGTCAGGCTTCATGAAGCCTTTGCAGATCATCGTCGGCGAGCAAAGCACGGCGTCTTCACCCACCCGAATCGAGATGTTGCCATCGTTCGCGGCGGCGAATCCTTTGTTGTAAACGCGTCGTCCGATTTCGCAGATGTCTTCTTTGAGTTGGCGATCGTTGACGCCGCTGTTCCACTGGTTAGTTGACATGATTTTCAGTCTATAGTTGATGGTTGAAAGTTGAGAGTAACGGATGTCTTAGCTGATCTGTTGATGAGACTGCGGTTCGAATCTCTGTCAACGATCCCCTATCAACAATCCACTTGATCAAGAATCGCGGCTGCATAGCCATCGATTGGTTTTACGTTCGGATGAAACGGAGCCGCTGCTTCCGCGCCTTCACTGACTCCGACGAGCGATCCTTCGCCGGCTCCCAGTTCGTCGAAAATGACGAACGGTTCACCCCGTCCTGATTCTTCTCCAGCCAGCCCTTGCCGATTCAATGGCACGACAACTTTCCAGGTCGCTCCACGCAGAGACGGATGGCATCGACTTAGCGTCACCCTTCCAATGATCTCTGCAATTCGCATGGTTCGCTCCAGCTAAAGTAGCCATCTCGCTCCGCGAGATGAGCCGATGATTGATCGACGAATGAATGAATTCTGACGTGCAGGATGTTCGGTCTGATTCTGTTCGACTCGCGGAGCGAGACGACTACTTTTCAACAATCCGTCTGAGAAGATTTCTCATCTCGAAGAAGCTTCGTCCCGTCGGGGCAACGACAAAAACGTTGCCATCAAGCCCGGACTTCACGCGAGCAACCGCCGCCGCATCCGCGACAACCGCTGCTCTCACCTTTTCATTTCGATTTGCCAGACACGCGGCAACTTCCGGTTCGGAAGTCAGGACCACGATCACTCGCGAGCTTTCGCGTCTGAGTTCTCCGATTGCTTTCTTTGCAGCCTCGTCGACCGACTCGGCGCTTTTTCTTTTCCACCCGCCATTTACCGGTCGAGCCGCATCCACGAGAACGCGATCGATCGTTTGATCGGACGAGTGAGTAATCACCAGCCTGTCGGACTCTTTAGTACCTGTTGCCGTTTCTGACGCCGCGTTGCGAATCAATTCGACTTTGTTTTGTCTCAGCCAGTCTCTGGCAGAAGGAGTCACAATCGCCTTCGGCGTGACCGCAATCTGCTTTCGTCCTGCTGATTTCTCGGCCAGCAGGTCTGCCGTGATGACCAAGTCAGCCAGCACGACTTCATGCCCGTTATTCGTTGCGGAACTCACCGGCGCAGAAGAAGCAGTCGGTATGAGTCGCCTCATAACCTCCGCAACAATCTGCTCGATGAGTACCTGTTGAGTCATGAAAAGTTGATAGTCAATGGTTGATAGTTGATTGGGAAAACCTGATGGCTGAGCGTTTCTGTCAACCATCCACTATTCGCCATCGACTCCTGTCAGTCATGCAGGCTGGGGGGAGCCCCAGCCTACGGTTCAATCAGCGATTCCAAGGACAGCCCAGCGAATGGGCGACGCCTTGGTTCCAACAATTTCTGTGACGTACTTTCCGTCGCTCGTGATCATCACTTTGTCGCCGCGACCGCTGCCGAGATTGTCAATCACGATCACCGGCTCGCCGTCATCCTGCCCGCTTGCCCCCAAAGGCTGCGCGATCAACAACCGCCACCCATTCATTGAAGAGTGCTTCATGGTTGCCGTGGCTCGGCCAATAATTTCGGCTAATTGCATCGAAAATCCCGTAGGGCCGGTTCCCACCGGCCGTTTATGGCTTTGGCCGATGGGAACCGGCCCTGCGAACTCAGATGATCCGGAGATCGTCGACCAAAGTGCAGCGTCGCTGTCTTGTAAACGTCAACGGGTTGGTGACACCTTCGCCGGTTGGAGTGGCGATTGAGAAGCTGAGATAGCCCTCGCCAC
>JADHNX010000184.1 GCA_016779365.1 Planctomycetaceae bacterium | reverse complement strand
TAACCCGAACACGCTGGGACTTTTTGAGCCAGAGATCGGCAGGATCAGCGAAATGCTGCACGACGTCGGCGGCCTGGTTTACATCGATGGTGCCAACATGAATGCGATTCTGGGCATTACTCGACCGGGCGATTTCGGCGGCGACATGATGCACTACAACGTGCACAAAACCTTCACCGGTCCTCATGGTGCAGGTGGTCCAGGGGCAGGCCCGATCGCAGTAAGAGACTTTCTTGCAGATTATCTACCGGGGCCAGTCGTTGCTCATGACGAAGAGTCCGGGCAGTACAAACTCCATACTCCGGCGAAGTCGATCGGGCGAGTTCGATCGTTCTTCGGCAACGTCGGGATTCTTCTCCGAGGCTACTTCTACTTGAGGACGCTCGGCGGCGACGGTTTGAAAGAACTGTCCGAGCACGCGGTGCTCAACGCGAATTACCTCAAGGAAAAGTTGAAACACATCCTGCCTGTTCCCAACGGCGAACGGTGCATGCACGAGTTCGTCGCGTCGGCTCAACATTTGAAAAGCGAATTTGGCATCTCGGCGATGGATATTGCCAAGCGGCTTCTGGATTACGGCTTCCACGCGCCGACGGTTTATTTTCCGCTGGTCGTTCCCGAAGCGATCATGGTCGAGCCGACGGAAACCGAATCCAAAGCAACGCTCGACGCCTTCGCCGCAACCATCGAAAAGATCATCGCCGAAGACCCCGAGTTGCTGCACACCGCTCCGCACACGACTCCGGTGTCTCGCCCGAACGATGTCCAGGCGGCTCGCAATCCAGTCCTGTGTTGGTCCCCAGCCTGCGACGCTTGAGGAACGTGAAGATTACGTTCGGTTGTTCTGGTATTTGCAGCGGTTCGCGATCGGAAGGTTGAGAGTGATTTTGCGGCGCCTCGGTGGAAAAATCCGAACGGCTGTTGGAGCTGGAAGAAACGGCGTCGCTCGTGCGGTCTGAGCGTTCCTTGCTTCTGACTACCGTCATGCCCAAAACAGTTTGGCGGCGTTTCGAATTGTTGCTTCAACTCGATTGCTCTGACGATACGCGAGTGTAAACACAGCGCGTGCCACTTTATTGCCTTCGTCACGAGAGCGACGTCATGAGAACTCGTTGCATTCCTCTAATCGTGCAATGTCTCGCTTTCGCTGGACTTATGCTGGCTGCACCGTGTGCCGGGCGCGCAGAGCTGGCGGATCTTTTTCAGTCAGGCTTACCAGACTGGGTTATGTCGACGGCGAGTGATGTCGGGCCTTCGAATAGCTGGGGAACGGTTGACTCCACTCCGGCAATGCTGGGCGACACGTTCGTCGGTCTGCTCGACATTAACACCGACAACGACGGGATCCTCTCCGCCGCGCAAATTCCGTTTCCTGGCGGCTCGAATCGTCTGGTGATCGCTCGAAACAACAGTGCTCTGGTACGCGATCGATTTTACGTTGCCTACGAACACACAACGGGAGCGTTGAACGCTTCAAGTCAGACAGTCATGTCGAACGGCGCGAATCTTGACCGCACGATCCTGGGGCTGGAGAAAGTCTTTTGGGACGGACAGGCTTCGCTTGAAGTTCGGCTTCCGTTTGCAGCTCAGCGCGATTTCACATTCAGCCGGTTTTCAATCCACAGCGACGGTGAGTTTGGCAACGTCGGTTTGATTGGCAAACTGCAGCTCGTGAAAACGGAAAACAGGGTCGTCTCCGCAGGTGTCGGTTTGCAGATTCCCACCGGCGGCGACATCAACGGAGAATTCGACGGTAGCGTGTTCACAATTGAGAACGACGCTGTGGTCATTTCACCGTTTCTGGCCTTTGCTGCCACACCAGATTCGAACTGGTTTTACCAGGGTTTTGCTCAGGCAGATTTCACCGCGAAAGGGAATACCTTCAGCGGACTCGGCCAGTCGACGGAGTTCGATAGTCAGTCGCTGCTGAGACTCAGTGGTGGCGGTGGCCGCTGGTTCTTTCGAAAGAATCATGGATTGATGCGGGGACTTGCCGGTCTGGTGGAACTGCACTTCACGACGACGCTCGAAGACTCTGACTCAACGACACTGGTGAGTAATGCGAGTGCCCAGACGCTGTCGAATACGGCAGGGCATCAGAGTGTGCTGAACCTGACGAGCGGCCTTCATCTGGAATTGCCAGGAAGTGCCAACGCGCGAGTCGGCGTGAACGTTCCACTTCGAGACGACCAGCGGTTTCACGACGCGACACTGATGGTTCAAGTGAATATCCCGCTGTAATGTTGCGGCTGTGTTTTGCCATCGTCTGGTGATTGGCGCAGTGCTGGGCGTGACCGTTTTCCGGACGAGCACAAAATGTTCGTCAGCCGGTCGAAATTTCTACGGCGAGAGACAGGTGAGTACAATCGTGTCTGTACGCGGGTGAGCAAGATTTAGCGCCAATTATTCAAGGACGTCGGGCTTTCCTGCCTGGCACTACCGCCCGTTCTGGAAGTCAGGCTGGAATGTCTGACGTACGAATCTGGTGGGTCGGTTACGCGCCGTTAATCATGCCTGTCTAGCAAATTGAACATCACGATCGAGTTGTGAGGGCCAAACCGAAGTTCATGAATCATCCCGGTTATTCGCAAGGTCCGTGATGGTGATTCTGTTTTGAATATTTCTGACAGATACTGGATTGCTGGCAAAACCTGATTCGCTGCCTGTTGGTTTTTCGGACGCGTCACTGAGAAATCCGGTGTGACGTGACAGATCGTGGTGCCGTGTCGAAGTCGGTTGATCATTGGGATCTGCATGAGGCGTCTGACGTTGCGAAAGTGTTTCGCCGTCATCTCCGGCGGGATGCTGGGTTGCTCCTACCGATAGTGTGGAAGTCGACGTACTATAACGCGGTAAGGCATGTCAGACTGTTTCGTTGCTGCGTCCCACTCTGGGAACAGCCAAACTCCTCGATTGTCCTTTTCAGTGTGCCGGCTCCCACAACTTGATGCCTCGTTCACGAACTCTCAAAAGTCGAGTTCATTGATGGGCGGCGAGCTTCGTCGGGAGTAGCAGTCCGTCGCGTCATGATGATGACTGAGAACAGCAATGTCAGCTGCCGATCGACTGCGCCGAGGATCCCTCGATGGCGGGGCGTGATTGAATTTTCGCCGCGGCTGGCTGCTCTCCGTTGGTGCTTCGCTTTCCTAACCGTCGTTGTCTCGCTGGCTTTTGGCGGGAACACCGAAGCGGTCGCGCAGAATTCGTTACCGGATTCGGCATCCGCGACCTCAGAAAAATCACCCGCCGAGAAGGCCGATTCAAGCACTGTTGCTCAGTTGACTGATCCACCGAAGGTTAATGAGCATGTCATCTTCGTCGATGAAAAAGGCGAGGTTGTACGCCTGACAGCTGGAGGGCAGATCGGCGAATACCTGAAGTGGCGCGATCAGTTGCTCCGAGGTAGCGACGACAATAGTGCTGGTTACTACGTCGCCGCGATTACGTTGACGGGAGATGTTAACGCCAGTCGAACGGTGGCGAAGCTTGATGCATCGATTGAAGTTTTTGTCCGAGCTGGTGTTGATCGTGTGGAAGTGCCGCTCAGATTGAACGAAGCGACGTTGCTGAAGTACCGGCGACCGGCATCGACTGATAACGAGATTGAGTTTCTGCCGACCGATCGTGGCACCGGGTTGAAATGTCGAATTTCTAAATCGGGGCAGCACAGGATCGATCTGCAACTTTCTGTTCCCGTTCGGAAGTCGGGCAACTCATTCCGTTTGCAACTGTCGTTACCAGGGACGGCTCAGAGTTCGTTGCGACTCATCGTGCCTGGCGATGCGATTGCCGTTCGGCCCGACCAGTTGGCGGACATCGAAGTCGAAAAACTTCCCAATGCAAGGTCTGCGTTGATTGTGCATGGCCTGGGCGCGGCACTTGATCTTCCGTGGCAGGTCGTAAGTACGCAGCCCGAAGAAAAAACGTCATTTCAGGTGGAGACGTTACTGGCGGCTGATGCTGGTGTGGATGGCGTGGCCCTCGAAGCTGTGCAGACGATCTCCGCGACAGGCGGCAGTTTCGATTCGGTAAAAGTCAATGTGCCTCGCGGCTTCAATGTGTTGAATGTGAGCAGTTTGACTCACGCATCGCTTCAGACATCTGACCTTCAGACGAATCCGGTCGAGATTTCGCTTCCGGAAGGAACGGCTGGTCCACTTCGCTTGAAGTGGCTGCTGTCGTCAGAAGAACGAGCGGACGCAAGACTGATTTCGATCAATGGCTTTAATGTTGAGAATGCGACGCGTGAGGAAACACTGATTGGAGTCAGCGTGACCGAAGGGTTTCGTTTGAGTCAGTTGACGCCGAAACCGCAACTGGTGCAGCGGATTTCGACATCCTTGTTTCGCAAACGCGTTGAAACCCTGTTTGATCCGCAGATCGATTTTCAACAGGCGTATCGACTGGTCAGTCAGGATTCTCGAGTCCAGTTTCGCATTGAAAGAATCGAAGCAAGCTATCGAATCAGCCCTGCTTACGAATTGATGTTTCGGGAAGCATCTGCTGAGTTAACAGCACGCTTCGAGATTGTTGTTTATCGAGGTTCGCTGGATCAGGTTGCACTTCGGTGGCCGAGTCTGCAGCAGCAGGAGTGGGAGCAGATCGAGGTTGTCGACAACGCTGATCGAACTCACGTTGCCGGCCTTGTGATTGGTCGTTCTGATGTTTCAGACGCCGGAGGGCCGTTGCCGAACAGTGGCTTGACGGCTGACTCGGTTCAGCTCCAATTTGTTGAGCCGCTAAATCGTACGCATGGAGCTGTGACGGTCAAGTTTCGAGCACGCCGTCCGATTCCGTTGGGAGAAGAGCCGTTTTTGATTTCGATTCCGGTCGCCGATTCCGAATCCATGCCGGTTTCGAGAGTGACGCTTCTGAATGCGAGTAACGTCGAAAGCAACATCGCCGGAGCACGTGAAACGGTCGTTCAATTTCTTTCTGAGGGATCGAGTCTCGGAACTGCCGACGCGTCTGACGTACCCTTGAATCTGGTACCGCGGCGGCTGGAAAGTTCCTCGCGAAATCTCGAATTTCGAGCGACGGTGACGAGTCATGCGCAGGATGTAGCATCGTCATCTCATGCGATTCTTACACTGTCAGAGAATCAGATCGACGTCGAACAACGACTTCGGTACACGGTCACTTACAAAGAACTTGACCGCCTTCGAATTCTCGTTCCTGGTTCTGTGCGACCCGACGAGTTCAGGCTCGTCGCGACCGACGGGACGCCGGAGACGCTCCTGACGGCTGAAGTTGGAGGGCTGGAGATTGACGGCGTTCGACAAATTCGAGTTGATCTGCCGGAACCAAAGCTCGGACAGTTCGAAATTGTCTGCGCCTATTCCATCGCCGTAGATTCCGCGTTTGCGACCCTGGGCACGGCTGACGTCGACGTGTCTCTTCTGCAGCCAGCTGAAAACCAGGGGAGAACAACGCGAGTCGAAATTCGTTCGCCGGACAATGTGGGAGTACAGGTTTCCGGTGAGCAGTGGACTCAGGAATTGACGTTGAGTGATGCGCCTTCATGGGTGGCATCCGGGATGCTCAGAAGTGTCAACCTGTTGTTGGAAGTTGCTCCCGAACGTGCATCGCAGAATTTCGTTGTACGTCGTTCTGCGTTGCGCAGTCGTTTTCAAAATGGTGCGGCGTCCAGAACGACGGGCTTCTACCTGATCGATGGAGATATTTCGTTCCTGATCGTCACCTTGCCCGCCGACGTTGATCGTTCCTCTTTGAATGTCTGGTGGAATGGTCGATTGATGACGGCTGAAAGCCTGCTGATTACGTCGGCTGGAAATGCCGGGAGCGATGTGCGAATTCTCGTCGACGAGTCGTTGCGTCGTAGTCAACACATTCTGGTGATGGAGTTCGACCTGCAGGATGCAGTCAGTTTCAACGGACTCAGTGAGCTGAGAGTAACTGCGCCAAGATTTGCTGCAGATGTGTGGTTGGCGGATACGGTGTGGGAAGTTGCCCTGCCTGTGGATCAGCATCTGTTTGTTTATCCGGATAACTATGTGGCGGCATTTTCCTGGCAGCGGCAAGGTGCCGTTTGGAGCCGACGTCCTGTTGATCGAAGCATCGCCCTGAGCGACTGGTTGCTTGCAGATGCTGATGCCGACTTAAGGGAGTCGCTGGAGTCACAGCTGAAGGAGTTTCGATTTGATCCCCTGGCGAGTGCCTCGTACGGAAACAGCTATCTGTTCAGCGCTTTCGGGCATCAGCAGGACGTTCAATTTCAGGCGATGAGTCAGCCGGCGATCATTCTTGTTGGTGCCGGACTCGCGCTGGCGCTGGGGCTGGTGTTGCTTCGGATACCTGCGACGCGACACGTGCTGACAATCCTCTTCGTGGGTTTTGGTCTTTCGCTTGCCGGGCTCTGGCATCTTGAGGCTGTGCAATTGCTTCTTCAGCCAGCCGTGTTTGGTCTGATTCTTTCGATCGTCGCGTCGATCATAGAAACGCGAGTGAAACGTCAGCAACGCGCATCATTGGTGACGTTTTCTTCGCCCAGCGATTTTCTGGTTCCGGGTTCGTCCGGTGACGTGATTATTCATGATGAATTGGACGAGCTGAGTGAGCGGCCAGCGTGACCGCTCTGCGCGGAACGTCGTTGCGACTGGGTCAGGCATGTGGATGTTGATTTTTCTCTGGATGCGGCAGAAAGACGAGAGCACCGAGTGTTGCATAAACATTGCCAGCAACAGCGTCTGAGCAGGAAGTCACAATTGCCGAAGGCCGTTGTTGTCTTCGGTGTTGTGTTGCTGCAACTTGCCGTTGCGTCGGTTGGTGTGAGTGCTGAACCGAGTGATGTACAGGCTCGCCGCGTGTTTGTGCCTGCTCTGCACCCGGAACGCTGGCCAGCTGGCGACTGGGTTCCGGTTAGTCCACAAGTGCTCGACACGTTAATAAAATCTCCCGCGTACTCGTCAAACGGTCCGGATCGTTTTGCGTTTACTGCAGCTGTTTACGAGGCAACTTTCAATTCGCAGACGGCTCGATTCGAGCAGGGGACCGCGACGCTGGTTCGTGCTCGCAGCGAATCAGAAATGACAACGTTCGAGCCTTGTAATCTTGCGCTGGACGAAGCCGTCTGGCTGGCCGATGACGCTGGTCGGCAAGCGGTGATCGGTACTGGACTCGATGGATTAAAGCGACTTGTTGCTCCGCCGAAAGTTAGCGAGCTTAATTTCAAATGGAGTCTTGGTGGCCGAAAGCGGCTGACCGGGTACGATTTTGAGTTTGCCGTTCCGAAATCGATGGTTACGACGTTTCGCTTATCTGTCCCGTCAGGCTGGCAGGTTGTTTCAAATGTGGGAGTCGTCCAGCGAGATGTCGTTGCGGAAAATGATCGAGACGTCGCTCGCCCTGACTCATTGCATGACGTTTGGCGAGTTGAACTCGGGCAGTCACATGTTTGCAGAATTCGACTTCAGGAACCCGTTGCTCATGATCTGGGCCAGCGCGGTGTTGCCACGTGTCGACTGAGTTCGCGGTTGCAGTTAGGGTCGGAGACGGTAGAGCAGTTTTTCGAATTCACCTTTGATTCGTTACCGGCAGACAGCGACGAACTGACGATTGCCATTCCTCCGGAGTTGATTGTTTCGTCGATTGATGACGAATCAGGAAGAGCGTTTTCCTGGCGTGACACCGGGCCGCTGCCGGATAAATGGCACGCTCTTCGGATTCAGGTAACTGGAATGGTCTCGGACGTTGCGCCGCGAATCGTGATTCGAGGACGGCAGTCGGTACCTCCACCGGGGTCCGGCCATGTCCGTGTCAGAATTGCGCCGCCCCGAGTGGTTGAGGCGATACTGCTTGGAGGAAATACGAGTCCTGCCAGGGTTGTCATTGAGTCGCCCTGGCAGCTTGCGACCTACACGTCCGGCGGCCTTCGTCAGACTGGTACCACTGTGGGAGAAGACAGGCATGAACTTGTCTTCGAACAGTTCAGCTCGCAGGCTTTTGTTGATCTCCATATTCAGAACACCGGACGTCTGTCGTCAGGAAAGCTGTCGGTTCGGGAATTTTCACGGCTGCATGTTGGGAAGACACCGCAGGAACTTGATGTGCTGCTGGAGTTGACTTCGCAGGCGCGAGGGCTCTTTGCATCGACCTGGCTCGTCCCTTCCGAGTGGGAGGTGACTGCTGTGTCGCTGGTTGGTCAGTCATCAACAGCGGAACCGCTGTCTGGGAATCTTTCGTGGAGCGTGACGAAAGATTCGGGGCGGCATCAACGGCTGACCATTGACGTCGCGGACGGTCTCCCAGTCAGAAAACCTCTTCGACTTCGAATTGCCGGACAGCGGGCCGATCGCAGTCGCGAGTCTCAGATTTCAGTGCCGGTCATTCTGCCCGAGATTGCGAGGTCTGTGTCTATCGCTTTCGGCGTCATCGGTTGCGAAGAACCTCACGAGTTGCAGATCGACTCGGACAGTTATCAGCGACTTGCTGAGGTGGAGTCTTTTGCCGAGTCATCCTGGAAAGAGCTGATACCTTTGGTCGGCAGAATTCCAGAAACGGTTTGGACGGCGGATTACTGGACGCAAAGTGAGGAT
>JADHNX010000183.1 GCA_016779365.1 Planctomycetaceae bacterium | reverse complement strand
CGGCGGCTCCTGCTGGCAGTTGCTCGTGGCGTTGTGTCAGCTCGTGTGGATTCGACACATGAGTCAGATTTGACAGATAGTTCGATTCAACGGCCTGGTCTCGATGACTTCTGTGTTCGCATGCAACTGAAGCAGCGAATTGCGTTGAGATACGGCTCAGGGGTTATACAATCTCTCGCCTACCGATGAGATAGAACTGCCGCGCGTGCAGTTGTCAACCCCACCTTCACTTCGGCATTAGTCTCCAGCCGAGTTCGGTCCCTCGAAGACCTCATTTGCGTGCTCATCACCTCTCCATTACTCCAAACGTAGAGTTAAGAACGCGATGAACTACCACATCCTGCTGACTGGCGCTACGGGTCTGCTCGGAAGATACCTGCTTCGCGACCTTCTTCTGGCTGATACCCCTGTTGCTGTCCTTGTCCGTCGTGGTCGCCGTCAAAGCGCCGCGGAGCGTGTTGAGGCCATGATGCTGAGTTGGGAAGCGATGCTTGACCGGGAACTGCCCCGTCCGCACGTTCTCGAAGGCGATCTGACGAAACCGAATCTCGGGCTCAGCGATGATGATCTCAACTGGGTCGAGAAGAATTGTGACTCGGTGCTGCACAATGCGGCCAGCCTGACATTCATCAGTTCTGATCCGGATGGCGAGCCTTGGATTTCTAACGTCACGGGAACTCAAAACGTTCTCGACGTCTGCGAACGCACTGGCATCAAGGACTTTCATCACGTGTCGACGTCGTACGTTTGCGGTCTGCGCGATGGCGACGTGTTCGAAAGCGAACTCGATGAAGGTCAGGAGTGGGGCAACGACTATGAACGCAGCAAAGTTCAGGCTGAGAAACTCGTCCGCGATGCGAAGTTCCTGAGCCCACCAACGTTCTACCGTCCTGCCATCATTGTCGGCGATTCTGAAACGGGCTTCACGACGACATTCCACGGCTTTTACGCAACGCTGCATCTGGCTTACACGCTGCAGAAATCGATGAACGCCGAGATGGGACGCGATCGGTCGATACCGACTCGCATCACACTTGACGGTGATGAACGGAAGAGTTTTGTTCCGGTCGATTGGGTTTCGGCGGTCACTGCGCACATCGTTACCAATAGAGAGTTTCATGGTCAGACTTACCACCTGACTCCAGACAATCCTGTCTCGGTGAGCGACGTCAAGAAGGTGCTTGAGTCGGCCTACGGTTTCGAAGGCGCAGTCTTCCACGGTTCGGGCAATGCCGTTGAAGATCCCACCGAAGTCGAACAGCTCTTCTATGAGCACATTCGGGTTTACAACTCTTACTGGCGCGACGATCCACGATTCGATAGCACGAATACTAGAGCAGCCGCTCCGCATTTGCCGTGTCCGACGATCGACTTCGAGCGACTGCTCATGATGGCCAACAAAGCGATCGAGATGGATTTCCGCTGGAAAGACAAGACACCAGAAAAGAAGGTCTCGGCCTCATCCAATTAACTGGCGACATGGTTGCCATCAGTTACTGACTTCTTTCAGCCGTGATCGTTTACCGATCGCGGCTGTTTTCGTTGCAGCGTGTCTCAAGCACCACTGCCATCAGTGATAAGCTGGGCAATGGCTTTGCTCGTTGTCTGACAGCAGGGCGTTGACAATCTGAAATTCGCAGGGCTACACTCGCGGCTGTGTTTCAGGATCGGTAGGGAATGAGTCAGTTGCTGCGAGAATTAAGCTTTGCAATGGCTGTCTGTTTTGCCTTTACCCGTTCGAAATGAGCATGGAGCCACATAGTTCTGAAGGAGTGGAACTGCTAGGATGAACCTCACCGGAGCTGCCCGCCACGTTGTTCCCTGTCTCGCTTTTGCTGCGACTTTTCTGTCCTCTCTGCTTGGCTTGCCCGATGCGCTGCTTGCTGCAGAAACGGCCAGCGAGGAAGCATTAGCCGCACATGCCGCAGGCAACTCGCCGATGGTCATCGGTTGCTGGGCCGCCAGTCTGGTTGGCTCGCTGATGGCCCTGTTTTTTGCCCGCCGCTTCTTCATGTGGATGGTGATGCAGGATGAGGGTGACGACGAAATGGTTCGCATCGCTGGCCATGTTCGCCAGGGAGCGGATGCCTACCTCAGGCAGCAGTACCGGCTGGTGGCTATCTTCTTCATGTTTACCTGCGTCCTGCTGGTCATCATCGCGTACGTGTTTAACGCTCAGTCCAAATGGGTTCCCTTCGCGTTTGTCACTGGCGGATTCTTTTCTGGCCTGGCTGGCTGGTTTGGGATGAAGACCGCGACGCTGGCGAGTTCCCGGACCGCTGCTGCAGCTCGAAATTCTCTGAATCAGGGATTGCAGGTCGCCTTCCGAAGTGGCGCTGTCATGGGCCTCGTTGTTGTCGGGCTTGGTTTGCTCGATATCTGCGCGTGGTTTGCCGTCTTGAACTGGGTCTATCCGGCACTGCCAGGCGGACACATCATCGGGCTGGAAGAAATCAGCGTGACGATGCTTTGCTTCGGGATGGGAGCAAGCAGTCAGGCACTGTTTGCCCGAGTTGGCGGAGGGATCTTCACGAAAGCTGCCGATGTCGGGGCCGACCTGGTTGGAAAAGTCGAAGCAGGAATTCCGGAAGATGACCCTCGAAATCCGGCTACGATTGCTGACAACGTGGGAGACAACGTTGGTGATGTTGCGGGTATGGGGGCAGACCTTTACGAATCCTACTGTGGGTCGATTCTGGCCAGTGCCGCTTTAGGCGTGGCTGCTTTCAGTGGCTACCCGACCATGCAGTACATGATGGTTCTGCTTCCGATGTTGCTGGCAGCCTGTGGGATCTTCGTTTCGATTTTTGGCATCCATCTCGTGCGAACGGAAGACGGAGCCACGCAACGCAATCTTCTGGCCGCTCTTGCACGTGGCATTAACACCAGCAGCGTCGTCGTCGCGGTCGTAGCGGCTGGATTGGTATATCTTCTGTTGGTCGGGCCATCGAGCAGGATTGAATTTGCCGCAGATTCAGTTCTGCCGCGCGGGATGCAATTGTTCGGAGTGTTCTGGGCAGTCGTGACGGGCCTGGTATCAGGAGTGACCATTGGTCGCTGGACCGAGTACTCCACCAGTGCAGAGTTCGCTCCGACAAAACGAATTGCCGATCAGGGAGTCACAGGACCGGCAACGGTCATTATCGCCGGAATTGCCGAAGGATTTTACAGTGTTTGGGTACCGATCGTTGTGATCGGAGTGGCCATTCTGGTGTCTTTCGGTGCGTGTACCGGGTTTGATTTTGACGACCCGCAGTTGTTCGCGATGGGGCTTTATGGTGTCGCCATTTCTGCAGTAGGAATGTTGAGCACGCTGGGAATTACTCTGGCGACTGATGCTTACGGTCCGATTGCCGACAATGCTGGCGGTAATGCTGAGATGAGCCACCAGGACCCATCGGTACGGAAACGTACCGACGCATTGGACAGTCTAGGCAACACAACGGCTGCGACAGGCAAGGGTTTTGCAATTGGCTCAGCGGCGCTAACTGCTCTCGCGTTGCTGGCTGCTTACGTCGAGGAAGTTCGAGTCGGTATTGAACGGTGGGCTGAAGATTTCGACGACGCCGTCGCCGTGTCAACGAGTCTGGAAGATGCGACTGTAGTAAAGGTTGGTCGTAATATCGTGGCCGTGAAAATGGCGGAAGGGCATCATTCGGAGCCGTGGCTTTTGATTCCTCGCGTGCGGCCTGAGAATGATTCAGCGATGGGGAACATGATTAAGGCGCAAACGAAGCAGCTTGTTGAGCATGTCAATCTGATTGAACTTTCAAAGATTGGCGCGGTGGTCAAAAACCACAAAGCGACGATTCCCGACTACTCAAAATTCTACGACGTGACGATCATGAATCCTCGAGTCCTTGTCGGTGCGTTCATGGGCGTCATGCTGGCGTTCGTATTCTGTTCCATGACGATGAAGGCGGTTGGACGTGCTGCAGGTAAGATGGTCGAGGAAGTACGGCGTCAGTTCCGTGAGATTCCTGGAATCATGGAAGGCACAGGTGAACCTGAATACGCAGCCTGTGTCGCTATCAGTACGGCGGCCGCTCAGAAGGAAATGATGCTACCGTCGGTAATTGGGCTTGTTGTCCCGATTGTTGTGGGATTGCTGCTGGGAGTTGCTGGCGTTATGGGTATGCTTGCCGGGGGCCTGACTGCCGGATTTGCGGTGGCCATCATGATGGCAAATTCGGGCGGAGCCTGGGACAATGCGAAAAAGTACATCGAGTCCGGGGCTCACGGGGGAAAAGGGACGGACGCTCACAAGGCGACTGTCGTCGGGGACACGGTGGGGGATCCCTTTAAGGATACAAGTGGTCCCAGTTTGAATATTCTGATCAAACTGATGAGTATGGTGTCGGTGGTGTTCGCCGGGCTGATTGTTAAGTACTGTATCTTCAACTTCTTTTAAGAGTATTCCGTGTCTTCAGGAACAGCCCTCGATATGTCAGTGACCGAAAACAGTCAGGTCGACGAAAACTTTGAAACCGCAAGGCTGGTCGCTCGAATCGCTGACGATTTCCGCGGAAAAGACATCCTTCTGCTCGACATGCGCTCAATTACGCCCATCGTCGACTTTTTTGTCATCGTGACGGCGACCAGTCAGCGGCAGATGAAGGCTCTGGGGGAAGAAGTCGCTCGCGTGATGAAAAAACGCGGCCAGCGGCGGCTTGGCGAAGAGGGGGCTGAAGGCGACGGAGTCTGGGTTCTGCAGGACTTCGGCGATGTTGTGCTTCACGTGTTTTCTCCGGAAGGTCGTGAACTCTACGATCTGGAAGGTCTTTGGGCGGACGCTCCACGGCTGGAACTAAAACTTTCGCAGAACGCCGCTGCATCGGTCGGTGAGTCTGCAGATGATTCAGCGCCGGAAAACGTGGACATCGAGTAGTCAGAGTCTGTTGACTTTCGATTCGCTCGCCGAGCGAAACTTTGCCGCCAGAGTCGATGAGTTCTCAGACTGGAAAATGCACCTCGCAGTTCCGGCCTGAATGTGCAGTTTTCTGCCAATCCTCTGCCGGGACTGGGCGGTGCATTTTCCAGCCTGGGGCAGCGGCTCATCGATTCCGTTTGGGGCGAGCGGGCCGACAATCAACTCAACTGAAAATTTACAGGTGCGGAAGCTTTCATGAGTGCATTGCAGGAAATTCGAAACCGGTTCGCCTCGGTACTTGCCAGTTTCACCGATGACGTTGATGCATCCCTGAGCATGATTCGTTCCTCGCAGGATCCGAAGTTTGGTGACTTTCAGGCCAACTGTGCGATGCCACTGGCAAAGAAGTCCGGCGTTGCTCCGCGTGATCTGGCTCAGCAGATGGTCGATCAGGTGCAGCTGGATGATTTCTGTGAAACAGTCGAAGTGGCAGGTCCGGGCTTCATCAACCTGAAATTGCGAACCGACTGGCTGGAGCAGCAAGCCAGAAAAATTGTCGGCGACGAACGACTGGGTGTGCAGCAGGTCGAACCGAAAAGGATCGTGATCGACTATTCGTCGCCGAACGTCGCCAAGCCCATGCACGTCGGGCATCTTCGGAGTTCAGTGATCGGCAACTGTCTCGAACGTGTCCTGCGGTTTCTCGGCCACGATGTGATTTCAGATAATCACATCGGTGATTGGGGAACGCAGTTCGGGATGATTATTTATGGCTATCGTCATTTCGTTGACCAGGCTGCCTACGCCACTGCCCCGGTGGCAGAGTTGGCTCGACTCTATCGCCTGGTCAATCAGCTTTCTGATTACCACGACGCCTGTCGAAAGCAGCCGGCACTTGAAGAGCAGATTGCCAATTGCGGAGAGCAGATCGTTCAGCTCGAAGGTTCCGATGAAGATCCGAAGAAGAAAAAGAAAGCGATCAAGAAACTGCGGGGCGAGCACGATGGTCTGCAGGAAACGCTGGCCAGCATGCGGTCAAAGCGGGACGCTATCGACAGCGATCCTGAGCTTAAGAAGCTGGCTGCCGAGCACTCCGATATTGCTCGGTTGGCACGGTTGGAAACAGCAAAGCTGCATTCAGGGGACGAAGAGAATCGAGCATTGTGGGACGAGTTTCTGCCGGAGTGTCTGAAAGCTCTCGACCATGTTTATGAAAAGCTGGGCGTGTCTTTTGACAAGACGCTCGGGGAGAGTTTCTATCAGCCGATGCTGGCAGACGTTGTCGCAAACCTGAAAGAGAGCGGCCTGGCAACGGACAGCGACGGTGCTATTTGTGTTTTCGCAGAAGGGAACGCCGCGCCGTTTATCATTCAGAAGTCGGATGGAGCGTTCACCTACGCAACGACCGACCTCGCGACGATCCGGTATCGAGTCGAAGAGTTCGGCACGCAGGTCATGCTTTATGTGGTCGATACTCGGCAGAGCGAACACTTCAAACTTCTGGTCGATACGGCCAGACGATGGGGCTACGGCAACGTCGAAATTCAGCATGTGAATTTCGGGACGGTGCTGGGCGACGATCGGCGTCCCTTTAAGACTCGATCGGGCGACACAGTCGGTCTGGAAAGTCTGCTTGATGAAGCCGTCGCGCGAGCGTATGACGTCGTCGTCGAGAATGATCCGGCAGGTGATCTCGACGAAGACACCCGGCGATCTGTCGCTGAGGCCGTCGGCATCGGCGGAATCAAGTATGCGGATCTGCATCACAATCGGGAAAGCGATTACGTCTTCAACTGGGACAAGATGCTGGCGAAGAACGGCGACACCGCGACCTACATTCAGTACGCGAATGCGAGAATCAACGGCATCTTTCGGAAGGGGGACATCGATCTCACCGACCTTCGTTCAAAGGCGGCGACGTTGCGGCTGGAACATGCGTCGGAGCGTGGACTGTTCCTTCAGGTGCTTTCGTTCGGCGACGCTCTCGCCGTTGTGGAGCGGGAAAACCGGCCCAACATGCTGACTCAGTTTCTGTTTGACACCGCGAATCGATTTTCGACCTTCTACCAGGACTGTCCCGTGTTGAAGGAAGAGGACGAAGCCGTTCGGACAAGCCGGTTGCTGCTTTGCGACCTGACGGCTCGTACGCTGACTCAGGGGCTCGCCTTGCTGGGGATCGACGCTCCGAAGCAGATGTAGTGTGACAGACTGAGTGCCACTGTCTTTGCCCGCCCAGTGACACACTTTGGCGGGAGCTCTTAAACGTCTGCGGCGATTTTATCGGACGAGTACCACTTCAGTGGCTCGGGCAATGGTTCAGCGGCAAATTCGAGGTGGATGACGCGGCGGCGGGATGCATCAGTGGCCCGATGGGACGAGTGCAGCAGCAGTGGTCTCATCATCACCGCGCCGCCAGCTCGGACGCAGCAGATTTCCGGAGTCGTTTTCTGCAGCAGAGTTTCGGACTCGAACGTGTTGAGCCGCGAGCTTTGGTGAGAACCCGGCAGGACTCGCAACGCACCGTTTGATTCCAAGCACTCGTCGAGATGGAGCCGGACCGTCAGCATCTGCTGAAGGATGCGAGACGGAGGCTGGACGTGCTGGATGCCAGCCTTGATCGACCACGGTCCGAATTCGTGGATCTCTTCTCTCTGCCGGACGGCGATCGAGAGATCCTGGTGCCAGAAGATTCCCCAGTTGCTTTCCGGAGACTTGTCGAACATCAGACCTCGTACAAGCAGTGCCTGTTCGCCGAGTATCGGCGCGACGAGCTGTGTAATGCCAGGGTGGCGGTGCAACGCTCGGATTTCGGGGACAACTTCCGTCACATTCCGGATGGCGTAAACGCCGCCTCGATCCCGTACGGAAGAGCTGTCCTCGCTTTTGGCAATCGCCTGTTCAATCGCAGCGCGAAGCGCGACGACTTCTTTGAGCGTGAGAACGTTCTCAACGATCGCGAAGCCACGTTCTTCGATGTCGTTGCCGTAGGTCGTCGGAAGTTTCAGCATTAGTCCGCTCATTCCTGCTTTGCAGTACCACCGTTTCGAATTCCGGAAGAGGAGATGTCTTCGCGAAACCGTTTTTCGGGGATTGGTGCAAACAGGTCTTGAAGCTCGTTGGGGATCGTTAAGTGATTGACTGACTGAAAACCGAATTCGGTCAGGCGACCGGCCACCAGAAAACGGCAACCGAGCGATCCGATGGCTTCGAGTGAAGATTTCACTCCGTGTTCACGGTCGTGGTAGAAACGAGGTTCTAGGATCCTGACTGCGGTGTCGTAACCAACGACAAATGTGATACCAGGAAAGAGTCTTGCTTTGTCGACAAAGAGCGGTGTTGTGGACAGAGCCAGCGGGACATCATCGAACTGACGACGTCTTTGTTCAATTTCGAAGCAGTTGAGCGGTGGCTTGTCTGCGTTGATCAATGACAGTTCGAAGTGGACGGGGCCGCCAATCAATTCTTCGGCGACAGATCTGAGATTGCGATGTCCGACGTGCGAGGGGTTGAACGACCCGGATAGAAGTCCTCGCGGTGGCTGAGGGATCGTCTCGGTGATGTTTCCGTCCGGCAGTGACCAGGCGATGACCGAGCTGCCGGATCGAAGCTGAGCGATGGCTGGGTGAACGGTTTCAAACTCAATGGACACTGTTTCGTCCATGTTAAGGTTTGGGAGTGGTGGCGGTGTCAACCCGCAGGCATCGTTGA
>JADHNX010000182.1 GCA_016779365.1 Planctomycetaceae bacterium | reverse complement strand
CTGGCAACTCGATCCTGTCCAGCCCCGAACGGGCTCCATCGATCTACGACCCGGCTATCCAGTCGACCGGAGTTCTGTTTGGCAGCCGCGGCGTCGAATCAGCTCTCGCCGCGTTCGATACCAGCTTCGCGACTCAGATGACGTGGGGCCGCAACGAGACCGTGCAGAACAATCCCGCCGGCAACAACCTGCCTGGCGGATCGATCTTTGTCGGCGAGACGGGCAACTTCAGCTCGACGCTTTCCAAGAGCTTTGCGTATGGCGGCTCGCTCGAACTTGGCCACGAGGTCAACTACCTCGGCAGCAACTCCCCCAGCCTGTTTTCGTCGTCGTACTCCGGCAACGTCAACGCTCGATACCGGCATCCTTTACTGGCAGGTTCCGGGACCGAATTTACTCGCATTGCCGGCCCGATCTCGGCTTCCTTCGGCGGCCTGACCGGTGTGACCCAGGGCGTGTCAATCGCCAGGATCAACCAGGACATCTCACTGACCGACTTCGAATCCAACCTGACGAACCTCGTCAAGGACGTCGAAGATTCCTACTGGGAGCTGTATCTCCAGTACCGGATTTACGACACGATCGTCGCTGCTCGAAACAGTGCGTTGCGGACATGGCGTGACTCAAAACGCAAACTGGAAATCGGCGGCGTGCGAGGCTTCTCGGTCGAAGACGAAGCTCAGGCCCGCGATCAGTACTTCAACACCAAGGCGATCGCTCAACAGAATCTGTCTCTGCTCTACAAGAACGAATCAGCACTTCGTCGACTCATCGGCCTGTCGGTGAACGACGGAGCAATCATCCGCCCAAGTGACGAACCACTGACCGCCCGCCTCGACCCCGACTGGGCCAGCAGCATCGCCGATGCCCTCACCAACCGAGTCGAACTGCGTCGGCACAAATGGAATATCAAGAGCCTGGAACTTCAGCTGCTGGCCGCGAACAGCCTCGTGCGTCCTCGCCTGGACTTTGTGGCTGGATACTCGGTCAACGGTTTCGGCGACGACCTGATCGACCACAACGGAAGCCAGAAGTTCAGCAGCTTTTACGACACACTTACCGACAACCGGCAAACCGGCTGGTCGACCGGCTTCATCATGGAAATGCCCATCGGCCTGCGTTCGGCCAGGGCTCAGGTGCAGAACATAGAACTGCGTCTGGCCAAGGCTCGCGACGTACTGTCCGCACAGGAACTGGAAATTGCGCACGAAGTTGGAAACGCGTTTCAGGAACTCGCCGAGAAGTACCTGACCGCGCAGACGTACTTCAACCGGCGCGAAGCCGCGAAAGATCGTGCCGAGTTATTCGAGAAGAAATTCCGAGTCGGAACTCAAACGCTGGACTTACTGCTGCGAGCCCAGTCGAGCCTCGCCGAAGCCGAAGTTGCTTACTTCCGGGCGCTGGTCGCCTACAGTCAGGCGATCGCCAACCTGCACTACCGACAGGGAACGCTGCTGCCGTTTAATAATGTCTACATGGCAGAAGGCGAGTGGGATCCCGAGGCCTATTACGAAGCCTACCGCCGAGCAAAATCGCGAACCTACGCGTTCGACACTTCAAATCTGAAACACACAGAACCTGCCGAGTTTGTCGAAGCATCGTTCAGTACGCCTGCCGGCGATGACTACCTCAGTGTCGAACCGATTCCACAAACTCGCCCGATGACCACAGAGTCTGCTCTCTCGCCGCCCGCCGAAGATGAGGGCGACGAAAAACCATCTGCGGATGGCCCCTTGCTGCTGGACCCTGCACCGAACGGAAGCGCAAACTTCAACAACGACGGTCTTAACAGTCTCCGAAAAATTCCCGAACCGTCACCGCTGAATCTGCTCGCGCCTCCGGCCGCTCCCGCGAAGCCACGAAGCGTCCGACCGAACACGGCGAAATCAAGCAAGCCGGATCGAAGCTCCGCACAAAGTCAGCCATCCCGAAGCACGTCGCCCGGTCAGCCGTCCGGCAATCGTCAACCCACTGACTTCGTTCAGTCAGCCGACGAAAACGAGTTCGCAGGTCAAAACCACATCCGACACACAATGGCTCCTGCCTCGCGAACCACTCCGCGAAATTCACTGACAGCCCCGAGCACTGTTTCGACAGTGTCCACCACCGCCCCGGTCAGCCAGTCGACATCGTCAACTCCAGACCCCGACGGCTTCCTCCCACCGATCCGCGTGAGCAATTCCGGCATCACCCGCGTCCGCGCAAAATGAAATTTGCTGCTCTTTGAAAATTCAGGAGAACGAGTTTTCGCTACCCGGTCGTTCGCAGGCCGGCGGCGATTCCCTGGATTGAGAGCCGCACGAGGTTCGTAAGCTCGGGGTCGGGGTCGGCCTGTGGGGCTTCAGAAACACGACTTCGAAGTCTGGTAAGCAGGTTGATCTGCGAAAGGTTCAGCGGGTCGACGTACGGGTTTCGGTTCAGTACGGACTTTCGCAGCCATTCGGTATCGGCGAGCAAGTCTCCCGTTTCCTTAATCAGGATGATAGCTCCGCGGCTGCGTTCGAATTCTGAAGAAACCATCTTCCAGATTTCTTCACACGACGCTTCGCTGGCCAAAGCGGAATACGACCTCGCAATCGCCATGTCAGCCTTGGCGAGCGCCAGTTCGGCATTGTCGATCAGCGCGCGGAACATAGGCCAGTCAGCATACATGTCTCGCAGCAACGACCAGTCTGGATCGGTGGTATCAACAAATGTTCGGACGGCAGTTCCAAGCCCAAACCATGCCGGCAAAAGGTGTCGCGACTGTGTCCATGCAAAGGTCCAGGGAATTGCTCGCAGGTCGCTGAGTGATTTCCGTTGTCCACGGCGTGCCGGCCGAGATCCGATCGGCAGTGTTTCGATTTCGCTGATCGGCGTTGCCCGGTCGAAGTAATGCAGAAAACCAGGGTGCTCGACCAGTTGACGATACGCCGAGTATGACTCATCGGTTAGCTGGTTCATCGCATCGATCCAGGTTGGCTCGGCGTTTCGACTCGTGCCGGCGCTGACCAGCAGCGTTGCGTTAATGATCTGCTCAAGATGTCTATGAGCGATGACTGGGTCGTCGTAACGTTCTGAAAGAACCTCGCCTTGTTCGGTCACGCGAAGCTTCCCTGCGACTGCTTTCTGTGGAAGTGATCGGATCGCGCGCGCGGCCGGACCGCCACCTCGGCCCAATGCTCCGCCGCGACCGTGGAAGATTGTTAGCTCAATGTGATTTCTCTCGGCGACAGCGGCGAGTTGCTCCTGAGCCTGATGCAGTTCCCAGCAGGCTGTCAGGTAGCCGCCGTCTTTCGTGCTGTCCGAGTAGCCGACCATCACGGTCTGGTGCTGATGTCCCCGTTGTGTCAGCCACCGATGGTAGACCGGAACTTTCAGCAGTTCTTCGAGCATCGCTGCGGCGTGGCGAAGGTCATTGATCGTTTCGAACAGCGGAATGATCGGCATCGCCGGCAAACTTGCTTCGCCGCTGTGGTGCTGAGCCCAAGCGGTTCTCCATAACCATAGAACAGTCAGCACGTCTACTGGCGAGTGCGTCATGCTGATGATGTAGCCGCCAATCGGTTGAACGCCCCAACGTTCGTACTCAGCCGCCAGCAGCAGAAACGTGTCGAAGACTTCCCGCGACGCTGATGACAGTTTTTCGACATCGATGACGTCCGGGATAGCTTCCTGACAGACTATTTTCCGAATCTCGTCAAGAGACAATTCCGTAGACGTGGCCTCTCGGTGTGATTGCTGAGCGATGACTTCGAATAGACACTGTCGATGAAATTCGGAATTCTGACGAATGTCGAGTGAAGCGAAGTGAAATCCAAACGTATCGACCCGATCGATCCAAGGTTGCAGATATTGCTCGATAAGTCGTCGGCCTCGATTTGCCGACATGCTTTCACGGAGCAGAGTCAGGTCACCGCGAAAGTCGGCTACCGATTCGTATCGCCCGTCTCTAGCTGTGGTGCCGTCGATTGACGCGAGCGTCTGTTCGAGTCGGAATTCCAGCAGCCGCAGAAACTGCCGGTAGGTTTCTCTGGCAGAAATTGGTGCAAGCCGCTCCTGCAAGTCCGCCCAACGCGTGCTGCAGTCCTGAAGTTTGTCTCGCAGCGATTGCTCCGACGAAACCTGCTGGTCGGACATGACAAACTGACGGTGAAGCTTTCGGCATTCTTCAAGGTGCCCCTCCATTGCTGCACGACGCAGTCGGACGAAGGTTTTCTGGGAGACGTCTGCCGTGACGAGTGGATGCCCATCGCGGTCCCCGCCGATCCATGTACCGAACGAAAGAAAACCTGGTAGTTCAAAGTGATGTTGTGGATAGACACTGGATAATGCGTTGCGCAGGTCGTTGTACGTCTGCGGGACGACGTTCCAAAGCGTCGCAGCAAAGTAAACCCCCCGGCTGACTTCACTCATGACGGGCGGGCGATCTGGTCGAACAAGATCGCTTTGCCACAACACGGTCAGGTTGGCAAGTAGCTCGGCTTCGGTTGAACCCGCATTCTTTGACGCGATGCCGGGCAGCAGTTCGCGAATTCGCCGCAAAAGTTGCCGGGTCGTTCGGCGTTTGGCTTCGGACGGGTGAGCTGTAAATACAGGTTCAATTTTCAATCGATCCAGCCATCGCTGCATCTCGGCTGCTGACAAACCCTGGGACTGTAATTCGGTGACCGCTGCCTCGATCGATTCGTAACGTGGAGTGCCCTTGGCTCGCGCCGAGTCGTCACGACTTCTCAGCATGTTGACTCTTTGCAGGTCTTCGGCGAGGTTCGCCAAGTCAAAGTACAAACTGAGCCACCGGATAACTGCACGCATTTCAATCGGTTTAAGTCGGGCGAGTTCGCTGATCAGTCGATAATGTGCGTCGGGCAGTCCCGCGCGCCGTTCATACGCCAGCCGGCGAATTCGTTGCATCGTATCGGCGAGCGATTCACCCACTTGCTCGCGTACCACAAGGTCCAGCAAATCAACTAGTCGGTCTCGGGTCTCGTCTGACTGATCACTTCTCATTCGAGTATCTCAAACCGTATGCGGACTGGCCCGGTCGACACTGTCTTTCTGAAATGCGGATTCAGCGGTTCGATTCCCGGACTGATCTGCTTTTAACAACTTTTAGAGCATTCTGCGAATCGTTCTGCCAATGTATCGAACAACGATATTTTTAGAGAAAACGAGCCACAGTTAATCGAACCGGCGTCGATCTGAAAAAAACGCGACGTCGGATGGTCGCATGTCTGGACAAGTTGGTAGCGATGACGCGACAGTGATCTTTCGAGTTCAGACTCTGTCTCGAAATACTTGTAATTAAGCGGCTTTGCTCACCTACTTAACTGGAAGTCGATCGGCGTGACGAGTCAGGAATCCAGTCGGTCCTCCGGCACGGCATCTTCTGAAGAATCAGCAACCGAAGAATGCGAGATGGACCATAACGATCCGGCGCGGCAGGTGCTGACCGGGTTTGTGATCGGGTGTGCGATCAGTCTGGCGATGATCGTTCCAGCAGAAATCGCTCGCTGGAATGAGCTGACCGGCGAGCCGGGGACGGCGTGGCTGTTCGACATGAATGTCGACACGACTCCGTACGCGATGCTTTTTATTCTGGCTCCGGTGATGTGGGTGCTGCGGCAACCGCTGATCGCTCGTCCGCCAAGGTTGTGGAACTGGTTTCAGAAATGGCTGAGGGAGTCGCCACGAAACTCGCCAACCGGCAGCCGGTTTTCTGTCATCCTCGCCATGTTGTTTGTGGCGTGCGTCGCGGCGTGGTCGTGTCTGCGAATTGCCGGCACACCAGTCACCGCCGACGGAGTTACGTTCGGAGCTTTGCCGCCAGCCTACCACGACGAGTACAGCTACCTGTTCCAGGCGGAAACGTTCGCCGCCGGTCGACTGTCGTTTCCGAGTCACCCGACGGCGGCCCGGATGTTCGATCAGATGCACGTCCTGAACGAGGGCCACTTCGCCAGCCGTTACTTTCCAGGCAACGGATTCTGGATTGCTCCGTTCCTGCTGCCGGGTAATCCGTTTGCCGGTCACTGGCTCGCGACCGTGATTGTCTGCGTCTTCGTTTTTCTGATCGGGCGAGAGCTTTCATGCAACGGCGTGGGGCTGCTTGCGGGTTTGTTGGCTGCGTTGTCGCCAGGACTCGTTTTGTTTGGAAACACGCTGCTCGCTCACCAGCCGACGCTCGCAGGGCTGGGGCTGTTTATCTACTCGTTTCTGAAAATGCAGCGGTTGCTCGACGAAGCACGCGAGGCCGTTTCCCCAGGAAGCGTCAGCAGAGTTGCTTTTGCCGCTTTGCTGTCTGGAAGCGGTCTGTCGTTTGCAATGCTTTGCCGTCCGATGACCGCTGCCGGAGTCGGGCTGCCGTTCGGTATCTGGCTTGCCTGGTGGCTCGTTCGAAATGCTCGAC
Source organism: Planctomycetaceae bacterium (assembly GCA_016779365.1). GTDB lineage: Bacteria > Planctomycetota > Planctomycetia > Planctomycetales > Planctomycetaceae > JABMPE01. The sequence continues at coordinate 2,192 of JADHNX010000182.1, read as the reverse complement.
ACGACAGACGTACGACGACGAGAGTCGTGGCTGGTTTCGCCGTTCCGCTCGCGGTCGGGTTCGTAATCGCTGGCGTCTACAACACAAGTGTCACCGGCAGCGCGTTCAAAACTCCGTACCATCTCTACACGGAACTCTTCACGCCTCGGCACATGTTTGGCTTCAACAATGTCGAACGAGCCAGACCGCTGATCACCGACCGCACACTCGAAAACTACGATCAGTGGGCCGAGAACCTCGATGCTTCTCTGGCCGTGCAGAATGTCTGCAACCGGTTCATCGCCAGCTGGCAATGGACGATCGGACTGGTGGCTGTCGTGCTGCTCGGGACGGTGTTTCTGGTCGGAGCGTGGCGAAACCTGGACGGTCGCTGGTGGCTGATGCTCGCCGCGATTCTGTCGCTGCACGCGGCTCACGTTCCGTACTGGTACGATGGCATCTTTCACTGGCATTACGTTTTTGAGTCGGGCGTTCTGTGGTGCCTGATCGTTGCAGCCGCCGTGCAGCTTCTGGTGACGTACTTTGCCAACGTCGATCGTCCCTGGATGACAGCGTGGATCGGGCTGCTGCTGGTTGCCAGTGTCGTGACGAACAATGTCGCCATCCGTCCGTTTCAGAATGTTGCCCGACTGGACGCCGGCATCAGCCAACTGGCGTTCTCACGAATTCGGTACTTCCGGTTTCAACAGCAACTTCGGCAACAGATTCGACAACTGCCGGCTCTGGTGCTGGTCCGTCATGATCCCGCCGACCGCCACATCGACTACGTGACGAATCATCCTTCGCTGACCGGACCGATCCTGTTCGGTCGACTGCCGGCTGACGCGCGTACGACCGAGGAAGAAACAGTGAAGCTGGCGGAAGAGTCATTTCCCGACCGCAGCCTGTTCGTGTTCGACGCCGCCTCCAGCCGGCTGATTCGCATTCGCTAGAGCGGCGATCTGTCCATTCTTCTCGTGGCGAGAAATCGCTGCTTAGCATCGACAGATTGGCCTGGTCAGAACGCTCTAGGTTTGTGAGCCGTTTGTCGGCTACATTTCGTGCGTCGTCGAGATTCTGCTGCGGTTATCACTGCCTGATCTAGAATCTTCCAGCGGCGACATCCTCCCTCCGGGCCTCATTCCCACCTGCCCGAACCAACCCGAATTCCATCTTTTTGCCCATGCACGGTCAGTCCTTGCGGATTCCGAATGACGATCTTCCTGCGCGGCGAGAATCGCTGCTGACTGGAATGTTTCGTGATGCGCGTTCCCGCAAGCGGCTCGTCGGGACTGTGCTGTTTTCGGCGATGTTGCTGCTGACGGGTTGCGGAAAGACGGTTCGCAACACGGCGACTGAGCAGTTGATCCTGTCCGACAGCGTGGACCGGGCGATTCGCAGCATCGACTTTTCGCCGCTGTCCGGAAAGGCATGCTATCTCGATACTCAGTTTGTGAATTCGCCAAAGTCAACCACGTTCGTGAATGCGGATTATGTCCTCAGTTCGGTGCGGAATCAGCTCGTCGCGGCCGGCGGAATTCTTGTGGACAGCAAAAAAGACGCGGAAGTTGTTGTCGAGCCGCGAGTGGGAGTCCTCGGGGCAAATGAAAACGAAGTGACCTACGGCATCCCGTCAAGCAATATCGTTTCGCAGGCGGCGGCGATTATGCCGACGGCTCCCCCAGTTCCGACGATTCCGGAAATCTCGCTGGCCAGAAAGAACTATCAGATGGCCGCCACAAAACTCGCGGTCTTCGCCTACGACGCCACGTCGGGTAATCCGGTGTGGCAGTCGGGCGTGGCGACCGCTCGAAGCAACGCTCGCGACACCTGGTTATTCGGAGTCGGTCCGTTTCAAAGTGGTACGATTTACGAAAAGCCAAGATTCGCCGGCGCCAAAATTTCCTTACCGTTGATTGGCGACAAAGGCAGCAACGATCGTCGACAAACGATTTCACTCGACCAGGAGTTTGTTTTCGCTCGCCCGCCAGAACCGCTTCCTGATCCGGAAAACGCGGTTCAGCATGCGAGCGCCGAGACGGTCGAAACGACCGGGAAGCCGTCTACTGAAAAGGCCGCTCCAGCCAAAGAGGCCGCTGTCAAAAAGTAGAAGCAGACACGAAAACCCGGAATTCGCTGCGAGACCGAATCGACCCGCAGGGAACGTCCATCTGGCCAAAACTGGCCAGGGCCGCCGGTATTGCTGATTTCGT